>JAQCND010000348.1 GCA_028274765.1 Bradymonadaceae bacterium | reverse complement strand
CGGATAGCTCCTCCCCGTCCGGGAGTTCCGATGATTCGCAAGCCGGAACCTCCGAGGAGCCGACTCGAGAGCGCGACGATGCCCTTGCAGCCGACGAGACCGACAGTGAAGAGAGTGCCCCCGGCGGACTCGACGAGACCTACGAGCGCGAAGAACTCGATCAGGGACTGACCCGGAGTGCGGCCGTCGTCCTCGACGATCCAACGGAGCTGGCGTCGACCCAGCGGGCGATCGAGCGTGTCATCGCCGAGAAGAATCTCGAACTCCAGGTGGTTGACTGGCAGGAAGCAGCCGGCATCGTCGGGCAGGTCGTCACCGTCATCCGGCTCGTCCTCTATGTCGCCATCGTCATCGTCTTTCTGGTGGCGCTGGTTATCATCAACAACTCGATGGTCATGACCACCGTCGAGCGCACCGAAGAAATCGGGACGATGCGCGCCATCGGCGCCCAGCGGTGGTACGTGCTGGCGATGTTTTTGCTGGAGACCTTGATGATCGGAGTGGCCGCGGGACTGATCGGATGCGGACTCGGAGCGGGGGCGATCGGGATCGCCGGCGAGGTCGGGATTCCGGCGACGACGGATTTCCTGCGGTTTCTGTTCTCCGGCGATCGTCTCTATCCGACGCTCGACCTCTGGAATTTCGTCGTGGCGCTGGGGCTGATCGTCATCGTGAGCGCCGTCTCGACCGTGTATCCGGCGCGACTCGCCGCCGATATCGAGCCCGTCGTCGCCATGCGAGGGAGGTGACGAGATGCGGATTTTTGCGACCATTGCCATTCGCAACCTCGTCCAGTCGGGGCGGCGCACCGTGTTGCTGTCGGTCGCCATCGCGGCGGTGACGTTCCTGCTGGTGTTGATGCTCTCGCTGACCCAGGGCATCTCGGAGAACATCACTCGCTCGGCGACGACCCTGCTGTCGGGCCACGTCAACGTCGGCGGTTTCTACAAACCGACCTCCTCCGAGGCCGATCCGCTGGTTCTGGAGAGCGACGAGCTCAAGCGCGAGGTGCGCGAGCACACGCCGGGACTGACGCAACTGGTCGATCGCACGCAGGGATTCGGGCGGGTCGTCAGTGCCGGGGAGTCGATTCGGACGCTTCTGATGGGTATCGACATCACCGAGGAGTCGAATTTCAAGGAGGTCGTCCAACTCGCCTCCGAGAGCGATTACAAGCCCGACGGCGACCCGGAGGTCGTCGAGGGGGATCTCGATCGCCTCTCCGACTCCAACACAGCCATGCTCTTTGCGACACAGGCGAAGCGGCTCGGCGTCGAGGTCGGCGATCCGCTCACCATCCGGGCCCGGACGTTCGGCGGCGCCGCCAACACCATCGACGTCACCGTCGTGGCGATCGCCCGAGACGTCGGACTGTTGAGCAACTTCGCGACCTTCGTCCCCAAGTCCGACCTCCGCGAACTCTACCAGCTCGAGCCCGACACGACCGGCATGATCATGGCGTATCTCGACGATCCCGAGCGCGCCGACGAGGCGATGGGGCAGCTCCGAAAGGCACTCGAGGCAGATGGCTACGAACTCCTCGAGCATCGCGCCGCGCCCCTACCGGCCAAGGTCGAGACGGTCCGAGGCCAGGACTGGACGGGCTCGAAGCTGGATCTGACCACGTGGAAAGATCAGATCTCGTTTCTCGACTGGCTGCTGACCGGGATCAACACGGTGTCGTTTGTCGTGACCCTGATCTTGAGCCTCATCATCGGGGTCGGCATGATCAACACGATGCTGATGTCGATTCGCGAGCGCACCGGCGAGATCGGGACGATGCGCGCCATCGGGATGACGCGGCTCGGCGTGCTGGGGCTCTTTTTGCTGGAGGCACTCGCGCTGGGATTCGTCGCCTCCGCGACCGGGGGAATGCTCGGGTGGGGAACGGTGTTAATCGTCGACGCGGCCCAGATTCGAATCCCCGTCGAGGCCGTCCAGGCGATCTTGATGAGTGACATCCTGCATCTGGCCGTCAGCCCCCTGCGTTTGGCGATCGCCGTGGGGAGTATTACCGTGTTCATCGGACTCGCCGCCCTCTGGCCCGCCCTTCGAGCCGCTCGCATGCGTCCCGTCGACGCCATCCGGCAGACCGAATAATTGCCGGTCGACGTCTCGGCGGGCCCACTCGTGCCCCCTGCCATCCCGCTCGGATTATGTTTGATGCGTTCTCCACGATGTCGATCGACGCTGAGATGGATGCCTCGTCTCCCGAAAACTTTATGCGAGTGCTCTCGGTGGTCGTCGCCGTATTCATCGGCGTCGGCGTCGCCGGACTCGATACCGCTCACGCCGAATCCGACGATCCCGAGGAGTCGGCGTCGAGCTCCGGGGAGACGGAGGAGACCTCGGAGGACGGAGACGAGGCGGACGAGTCGCTCTCCCAGGAGGAGATGCAGTCGCTGCTGGAGACGATCGACGAGCGCCAGTCCAGTGCCAGCGACTTCAAGGCGCGCATCTACATGGATGAGCGCGAAGAGGACGACGAGGGGATGACCTACGAGGCCATGGTCTACCGGCGTGACGAGGCCGGCAAGATGGTCATCCAATTCACCGAGCCCAAATCCGAGCGCGGCAAGGGCTATCTGCGCATCGAGGACAATCTTTTCTTGTACGATCCCAACGTGGGAACCTGGGAGCGGCGGACGGATCGCGAGCGCATCGGGGGCACCAGCTCGAGGCGTCGGGATTTCGATGCCTCGAACCTCGCCGATACCTACGAGCCCTCGTATGTCGGGCAGGAGACGCTCGGCCAGTACGACGTCCATCACCTGAAACTCGAGGCCGAGGAGCGCGACGAGGTGGCCTATCCGATCCTCGAGATCTGGGTGGGCGTCGAGTCGAAACACCTCCTGAAAATTCAGGAGTTTGCCCTCTCGGGACGCCTGATTCGCACGACCTACTACCCGAAGTGGCAGAAGGTCGAAGACGACAAGAGTGGCGAAGACGTCTACTTCCCCAAGGAAATCCGCGTCTACGACGAGGTCGAGGAGGGCAATCGCACCGTCATCCTCTTTCGATCCGTCACGCTGACGTCGCTGTCGGATAGCATCTTCACCAAGGCCTGGGTCGAGAGCAAGAGTCGCTGAGCGTCGTGGCCTCGACCGGTCTCGATCGTCGTCTGAGTCCCCATGCATGGATAGAGACGTGCGACAGCGCGGAGAGATGGCACTTGTCGTCTGGGTCGTCTCGCATCTTCGGCCCTCCGGGACTGGCGAGGTAGGTGCGTTCGATGGTGGCGTCCTTTACTTGGGATCGACTCAGCGGCGGACGAGGGCTCGATGTTGTCGTCGGCGAAGTCGGCGAATCGGAGCTCCGACGGGCATGCGTTCGGGCCGGACGCGAAGAGCTCGAATGGCTCGAGACGCGCGAACTCGCAGTACAGGCGCGCTCCGGCCCCACATCCAATCGCTCGGAGACCGGCTTTAGGCTGGACTTTTGCCATGTTCCGGTGCCTCGACTGGAGCGGGGAGGCAGAGACTCGATTCCTTTTGACCCCCCCTCTGAAACCAGGGTTTGGCCAGAAGGGTTCCCCTCCATCTTGGATGTTTTTCAGGTGGACTGCTCAAGATGGCGGATCCCTAGTTTAGAGCTCGTTTCAAAACGGGTCGCTCTTCGATCCAAGCCGGCGAAGTCTAGTATCGACAGTTTGGAAACGTACTCTAAATCGTCTGGGACTGATACAGTTCGCAGACGAAGACGATGTCGTCTTCGGCGCGTCCCGACGAGATGCGAGACTCGAAGTCGGGGCCGACCTCCTCGGGGACGTCGGCCAGCAGTTGTTCGGTCTGCTCGAAGACCATGCGGGAGGCTCGTTCGTCGTCATCGTCCTGCACGTCGCGGAGGGCGATCCAGATGCGTCCCTCCTCGCCGGCGTCGACCCGAAGTGTGTTGTCGAGAGCGTCGTCGAGGGCATCGGCGAGCCAGTCGGCGATCGTTTCGACGTCGGATTCACCGAGCGGTTCCGGCTCTCGTTCGGGAGGAATGTCCATGGGGCATACGGGGGATGAGAGGATTACGGCATGCGATTCTTGGGAATACAGCGTCGCTCTGAGCTACCACAGGCCTGGCACGGTTTCCCAGCGCAGGGATTGTGCCAGATTTTGCGACAATAATGCTGATCGGGGCAGTCGGCGGTATCCGCACAGTTCGTGCTCGGCAGACAGCCCCGAACCTCGATCGTGTCGCCGCTGCCGCCGCTACAGCCCGGCACGGTCCATCGACAGTGAGGACGCGAGCAGTTCGATTTCAACTGAACTCGCTGACATTGGTCGGGAGTGTCGGGTTTGCACTGAACGGGGGGCGGCTTGGCCTGCTTGGAGATACATTGCGTCTCGACCGTTGTTCCGTGGCACTGAGCCGCCCACCATCGACACGAAGACTGTTGACGACAGTTCGAGGAGTCGGAGATCGTGCCGCAATCCGCGCCGACATCGGGAGGCCTCCCGGCGTCGGTGCCTCCGGCGCCCCCGGAGTCCGGCACATTCGCGTCGCCAGAGATGCCCTCGTCACGGCGTGGGGGGCCGGCGTCGGCGTGTGGAGCGTCCTTCGAGGTGTCTGCGACCACTCCCGTGTCTGTGGGCGTCCCGATCCCGGCATCCCGCGCGCCACGGTCGTCTCCAGAGCAGGGAGGCGGTTCGGGGTAATGGTCGCGGGGAATGCAGCGTGCCTCGACCGATTGGCCCTGACAGGTGGGCGGCCACCATTTGCATCGAGACGTCGACCGACACGCCGAGCGGCCGCGACCGCGACAGGCGTGCGTCCCGGTATCCGACTGGCTGGAGGTGTCGCTCGTCACGGAGCCGCCGGCATCTCGAGTCTCCTCGACCTGTCCGGCATCTTCGCATGCCCCGGATAGATCGATGTTCTCGGATCGGGGCCGGCAGCCGAGGGTCGTCGATTCGCCTCCACAGGTCGCCGTCAGCCAGACGCAATTCGAACGCATGCGACACGATTGGGCTCGTTCGAGTGCCGCACACTGTTGCCGGGATGTTGCGCTGGCGTCGGACGAAGCGTAGGCGGCCCCGCCGCTGGCCGACGCGCTTTGTGCAGTCCCACCGTCGTCGCTCGCCGCACAGCCCCCTGCCAGCATCATGAGGCTCGCCAGTCCTCCTCCCCACAGCAGACCGGTCGCGATGCGTATCGCGCGTTCCTGGGTCCGGATGTCGAATGGGATGTTCATCGTCATACCCTGTCGTCTCGAGTCTTCCCCTCCTCCCGACCGCGTCGATGTATGGTATGGAGTCCGTCGTCCCTTTCCAAATTTGCCACATTTCGGCGGAGACGTCCGGGGCGATAGGGTCCGCTCGGATACCGTGGGGTGCGCCGTGGCACGACGTTTGTGGTCGACCGACTCGATGATCGGCCGGCGGGGCTGCTGGCGCTCCCAACCACGCGTCGTCGAGATCCTACGGACCTGAGTCAGACCCGGGGGGATACGAAGAAGAGCCGACCGACCAGTCGTGTTCGGATAAGCGTGCTCTCGCCCTTCGAAGCTCGGATCGGGGGAATATACCCACCTCGATCTCCGGGCTCACCCCCGGACGGGGGCTCGGAGGAGGGCCCCACATCGTCGGGAGACCACAGGTGACCGACCGACCCATCCCTTCCGATACGCCTCGGTTGGCGCGGGAGTCAGAAGAGGATCGAATCGGAGAGGCTATCGTCTCCCCAGCGATGGGAGAGACGGGAGAAGGTGATGCACGCCTCGAAACCGATTCGCTCACTCGTCGGAGCCAGAGTCATCCGCCGAGGTCGACTCGAATCGGCCTCGTTGTTCGCTCTTCAGCACATCGAACCCCGCGGCCACGTACATGCAGATCAGCGCGAGGGCGACAGAAAACCAGAAAATGGCATAACTGAGATGTCGACTCGGTGTGAGATAGGACTCCGTCGTGTGGCCGTGAGAGGCCCGGGGATAGGGATCGCCGCTGTGCGACTCGCCGAGCACGAGAACGAGCGGCTGCTCTGGGGTGGAAGCTTCGAGATAATCGTAGATACCACCGACGTCGAAGGTATCCCAGCGCGTCGTCTCGCCGATCAGCTCGACGTCGCCCGATTCGAGCCGGCTGCGCATCTCGTCTTCAGCGATGACCTGGGGAAGTTTGTAGATCAGCCCCTCGAACGATCCGTCGTCGAGCTCGGGGAGGGCGTCGAGCCCCGACTTGGCACGCGCCATTGGCACCCAGCCTCGATTGACGAGTATCGTGCCCGACCCGTCGGCCAGCTCCAGCGGGTGGGCAACCCAGACGCCCGGATTGCCCTCGTAGAATCGATGACGAAAGACAAACGTCGTCGACCGATCGATCGTTCCCGAGACGTGAACGAGCCGATAGTGGGGATCGGGTTGTTCGAGGTCCTGGAGTGAACTGATCTCGAGGCGAGGTTGCTCGAGGCGCGCCTTGCGCTGGCGTTCACGCTCCTTTTTCTCGACATATCGCGAGGCCTGCCAGCTCCCGAGACTGACCAGGAGGGCACACCCGACGATGGTTCCGACCGTCGGCCAGAATTGCCATTCGAAGCGTCGACTCATGGAGGGAGGAAGGCGAAAGTCACGAGACACGGAGAGCGGCTCGACAGCGATACTCGGCTCGAGTCGAGGACTGCCAGAGAGGCAGAGCAAACGCAAACAAAAAGGCCACTGCGCGATCGACGCAGCGGCCCCGAAGACCTCGAATGAGCCGGCGGCTCTCAGAGCAGGTCGGCGACGACCTCTCGCTCTTCGTTGAGCTCCTGCTCAGTCGTCTCGATCTTGTCTCGAGCGAACTCGTTGTGCTCGAGATGGTCGACGATTTCCCAGTTGCCCTCGCCGTCACAGCGAACGGGATAGGAGAAAATTAGGCCTTCTTCGACACCGTACGTTCCGTCGGAGGGGACGGCCATCGAGACCCAGTCGTCCTCCGGCGTCTCGGTATACAGCGATCGGACGTGTTCGAGCGCCGCGTTGGCGGCACTCGCCGCCGAGGAAGCGCCGCGCGCTTCGATGATCGCCGAACCTCGCCCCTGGATGGTCTCGATGAAGTCCGTCTTGAGCCAATCCTCGTCGTCGATGACGTCGGTCACCGGCTCTCCGTCGATCTTCATGTGATAGAAGTCGGGGTACATCGTCGAGGAGTGATTGCCGTAGATCCCGACGTTGGTGACGTCGTCCGGATTGACGTCGGCGCGCTTGGCGAGCTGGGACTTGGTCCGGTTCAGGTCCAGCCGCGTCATCGCGGTAAACCGGTCGTTCGGGACGTCCGGGGCGTTGTGCATCGTGATCAGCGCATTGGTGTTGCAGGGGTTGGCGACCACGGCGACTCGGACGTCGTCGGCCGCGTAGTCGTTGATCGCCTGACCCTGGGTCTCGAAGATGGCTCCGTTGGCCTCGGCGAGGTCCTTGCGGAGCATCCCCGATTTGCGAGGCTTCCCGCCGACGAGCATACAGATGTTCGCCCCGTTGAAGGCCTCTTCGGGGTCGTCGGTAAGGGTCATGTCCTCGAGCAGGGGAAAGGCGCAGTCTTCGATCTCCATGGCCACGCCCTCCAGCGCATCGAGCGACTGGGGGATTTCGAGAAGCTGCAACTCCACCGGCGTATCGGGACCGAGCATCTCGCCGGCGGCGATGCGAAAGAGAAGCGAATAGCCGATCGAACCGGCAGCTCCGGTGACGGCGACGCGTACGGGATCAGTCATGGTATCATCCTCCACATTCGAGTCATTATCGTATGCTTGCGACAACACGAGGGGCTTTAATCACTGCATGTATCCTCGCATCGCCCCAAATATTCGGCGTCCCCCCGGGTACGTCAATCGTATCGAGGCTTAGAACGGACTCATCACGAGGGCGTTCCCGAACGACATGAAGAGACCGAGTACCCAGAAGACGAATCCGAGTACGCCCCGCACGACAAACTGCATGAGCCCCACGCCCAGACTCTTGAAGAATCCGAGCCGGTAGACGGTCATGATGACCGCCACCCAGAGCCCCAGGTAGACGAGGGAGCCCATGAGGGGCAGGAGTCCCAGTACGATGAAGGCGGCGTTCAGTCCGAAGGCGACGGTGAGGGCGGTTCCGAACGTATTGTCGGACTTCGAGGTCCCCACGGTGCTCAGGGCGATCTTCAGGGCAAATGCCTGAATGACGAAACTCAAGATCGTGCCAATGATGGCAGAAAACATGTCGGCCTCCTCGGCTCTCGAATCAACGCGGATTTCGCTCGACTCCGTTACGTGCATTCAACAGTCCCCAACGAGCCTTTGTTCCCGGCCGGTCCCGAGAGTTACTCGATGTTTTCGGGGTGCTTTTCGACGCTGGCCTTCGAACGCAGCTCTTTGACGTACGTCTCGAGCTTCTTTTTGACCTTCTTGTTTTTGAGCTGGTCCCTGATCTTGGATTCAACCTTCTCGTAGGGCACCGATTCGGCCTCGCGGTGCTCCACCTTCTTGACGATGTGCCAGCCGTAGCGGGTCTTGACCGGATCGGAGAGCTTGTCGCTGTCGAGTGAAAACGCCGTCTCGGCGAACTTTGGATCCATTTTCTTGAGCTGAGCCCGCGAGGCGAATCCGAGATCGCCCCCTTTCGAGGCCCGGGGACCGTCCGAGTGATTGCGCGCCAGTTTGGCAAAATCCTTGTCACCCGACGCCTTGTTGTGGATTTCTTTGATGCGTTTTTCGGCTTGGTCCCAGACTTTCTGTTCGGCATCGGGTTTGACACGCACGAGGATGTGGCGGGCGCGCACCTGCTCGGGCTGCTCGAATTTGGACTGGTTGTCCTCGTAGTAGTTGCGAATGTCCTCGTCGGTGGGGAGCTCAAGTCCCTTCTGGACGAGGAGTTTTTCGATGGCGATCGATTGTCGGATGGAATTGCGGAGATCGTCGCCGCTGATGCCG
>JAQCND010000345.1 GCA_028274765.1 Bradymonadaceae bacterium | reverse complement strand
ATCTCCGGGGTTCCGCCCGGAGCTGGATGCTGCCGCCCTCTTCGGGGGCTCGTAAGAGAGACTCACGTCGTAGGGAGATCCGCTAGAGCGACACGGGGGCGACGACCTGACAGCTCGACGAGCCAAGCCGGCGAGGACGCCGGCGCTCCAAGTCCCATATCGACATGTTGAAACGCACTCTCAACAGAGTTCGTCGGCCGCACCGGTGCGGTCCCTCTTACGAACGGCGCCAGACGAGCGAGCGGTTGTTGGCGGGCATCGCGCGGTCATCGGCGAGTGCGAAGTCGTGATCGTCGGCCAGCTTGTCGACCTCGTCGACGAGCCGCAGTCCCATCTCCGGGTCGCGGCGCTGGAGTGATTCGTGGAACCGCTGGTTGCTCGGCTCGAGCGGGCGATCCTCGTAGCGGAAGGGGCCGTAGACGTAGAGGACGCCCTCCTCGTCGAGCAGTGCATCGGCGTGGGCGAACAGCCGTTCGGTGGCCTCCCAGGGGGCGATGTGGAGGACGTTGATGGCGACCATCGCGTCGACCGAGTCGACCTCCCAATCGTCATCGAACAGGTCCAGCGCGACCGGTTCGTGCAGGTCGGGGACGTCGGTGTCTCGTTGGCGAGCGCGAACACTCCCGAGTCGCCCCGGGCGGTCGGAGGGCTGCCATTCGACGCCGTCGAGTTGGTGGGCGAAGTAGTCGGCGTGCTGGCCGGTTCCGCTGCCGACCTCCAGCACGCGGGCTCCTTCTGGCAGTACGTCCCGTAACACGTTCAGGATCGGGTCCTTGTTGCGTTCGCAGGCCTCGGAGTATCGCTTTTCGACCATGGGGGAGCTCCCGTCAGTCGTGGTTGGTCGAAGGCAATCGTCTCAACGTCCGTCTTCTTCGGCTCGGTCGGGGCGTCGTCTCCGCAGCTCGGAGGGCCTCCAATGGTAGTTAAACAAACAATCGAGTGACGTCAGTTGTCGCCTCGTTCCTCCCCAAAAGGAGTCGCTCGGCGACTTACCAGCAGGGATGCTGGCGCTCCAAAGGAGAGCTCGAGGTCGTCTATGGTCCGGCGCCTTTTGGGATCGCCGGCTCCCAGCCGGCATATGGAACGGTTCACTCTATCCCTCGAATCAAAATTTAATCTCCATGGGAGGCCCTTACTCGCAGCGGGACTCGGGAGCAAGCTGATCCCGCGCCCCGGAAAGGTGGAGAGAGGGGGGATGGTGACGTCATTGTCGCATCACGCGAGCTCACTCTGGCAGTACGTCCCGTAACACGTTCAGGATCGGGTTCTTGTGGCGTTCGCAGGCCTCGGAGTATCGCTTTTCGAGCATGGGGGGGGCTCCCGTCGATCGTGGTTTGCGCCAGAGCGGGATGTCTCGAGATCGCCCCCCCACGTGACGGCCCCGATGGTGATGGCGGTGAACATGTGATTCGAGGGACGGGGTATCTTACCACGAGGCCGACGTCCAGCGGCCATCCGTCCGCGCGAGACATGTTTTCGTGCGATAGTCCTCCCCCTCGGAACGAGGAGATTTGCCCTCTGGCCCCGCCATGGCAGACGTGGTGAGCCGTGCGTTCGTCGCTCCGGCGAGTCTCCGCCCCTCTGTTTTGTCGACCGGCCTCGACCCTTATAATCCCGGTTCGAAGGGGACGCCCCCATTCGTGTTGCGGATAAGCGTACTGCCGCCCCTTTGGGGCTCGGATGGAGGGACCTCCCTCGAACTCCGGGTTCACGTCCGGAGCTAAATGCTGCCCCCCTTCGGGGGCTCGCAGGAGAGACCCACATCGTAGGGAGATTCGCTAAAGCGAACACGAGTGGGAGCGCCCCGTTTTCTCCCTCCAGCCGGTCGTGTACCGAGATCGGACGACGGAGAGCACGGGCGAGCCGCGACACGAGCCGCCATCGACTCGACCATGCAACATCCGGGGGCCGCGGCACGCCACGGTTTCTTTTCCCAACTACGATACGAGGCCTGTTGATGATGCAGTATCGACACGTTGGCATGAGACGTCTTCTCGTTTTGACCATCAGCACCCTGCTCTTTGCGGGAGCCGCCTGCGGAGACGACTCGTCGGACGACGGTTCGAACGGGTCCGGGCCGGAGATGCGCGATACGACCACTCTCCCCGATACCGGTCCCCGGATCGAGGACGATACGGACGAGGGACCCGGTGATACCGACGCCCCGCCGACCGAAGACACACGAGGCGAAACTCGGGACGCCACGGGATCTTCGGATACGGAGACGGCGCAAGACACCGGCACCGATGCGAGCCCCTCGGATACGGAGACGGCACAAGACACCGGCACCGATGCGAGCCCCTCGGATACGGAGACAGCGCAAGACACCGGCACTGACACCGGGAGGCAGGACACGGAGGGGAGCCGAGACAGCGGCACCGATACGGGGATGCAGGACACCGGAGGCACCGGGGACACGTCCGACCAACAGGATACCGGGCAGATGCAGGACACGAGTTCCCCGGAAGATACGTCGGATACGGGCCCCTCGGATACGACGGTCGAAAACGACACCACCTCCGATACGGCTCCTTCGGACACCGGCGGCGGTCGAGACGCCACGATGGCGGACACGAGGAGGGCGGACGCGAGCCGTCCGGACACGAACGATGCCGGCGGTTCGACCCAGCCGGTCATCTCGGAGGTTCTCTACGACGGCCCGAGTCGCGACGAGGACGTCTTCATCGAAATCAAGGCGCAGCCCAACACCGATCTCTCCGGACTCAAGATCGTCGGCATCAACGGCAACGGAGGAGGCACGTACGACGAGCTCTCTCTGCAGGGCACGACGGACGCGAACGGATTCTACCTCATCGTCTACGACCAAGCCTCGTCGTCTCTGCAAAACAAGGCCCAGCAGATAGCGTCGGAGGCCAATCTCCAGAACGGGCCCGACAACGTCCAGCTCCGCCGGGGCTCGACCATCGTCGACGCCCTCGGGTACGGCGACTTCTCGAGTGCGACCTTCGCCGGCGAGGGGAATCCTCACCCCGATGTCTCTCCGGGGGAGAGTGTCGCTCGTTACGGGAGTGACATCGACACCGACGACAACGCCGCAGACTTCTACGCCGAAACCTCCCCCACTCCCGGCGAGCCCAACACCAAGACCTCGCCGTGAGTGTCCGTGCCGTGAGTCCGAGGGCATCCCACGGGGACAAGCCATCGGGCTCAGATGGGCGGCCGCCTACGTGTCATCGCTTCATACGTCCCGAGAGTGGGGGCTCGGGCACCCCGCCCGTCGGCGAATGGCCGATGCTTCGAGTCGATTCGGATGGCATGTCGAGCAGGGGGGAAAGCAAGCCGCTCGAGCGCTCCGAGAGTGAGAGGCGCCGCCGATCGCCCCGACGCGACTCAACGTCATGTCATCCGATTGAGCCCAACATACGACTCACATCTCCCTTGCTCCCGCCCCATTCGGGGCTCGGATGAAGGGACCTCCCTCGAACTCCGGGTTCACGCCCGGAGCTTCATGCTGTCACCGCCTTCGGCGGCTCTCGAGGAGCCCATCGCTGCAGATCGATGAAACAACGTTCAGTCGTCGCTGGTGTCCGACTCGGATTGGTTTACGAGGTATTCGAGTTCGGGTCGGAGTTTCGTGGGGATATCGTCTTCTTCGTTCTCGGTGTCGTCGTGGGTCGCGCCCCGGATGTACGTCTCGGGACTCATCGTGACGGCTTGTGAGTCTCTCGGGGCGGGGCCGACCTCTCGTCGGAGCGCGCCGGGCACGGAGCCGCCGAACCGTTCGATCGTGTTCCAGATGGCTCGAATGGCTTCGCCGTCGGGCCGCTCGTCGTCGGGCATCTCGGGGATGGCCTCGGCTCGCCTCTCGAGGATTGCGACCACCTCGTCGGTCGATTCGTATTCGACCAGCATCCGACGGACGGTGGCGGGTTCGTAGGTGACATGGGTCGCCAGCACCTCACTGAAGCGGCGCGAGTTCGCGCCGGTTTCCCAGGCGGCCTCGACGAGGATCGACATCGCCTCGCGATGCTCGAAGTCGCGGGCGTTGTCGTAGGCCTCCAGGAGGGGCTCGAGGGCCGTGTCGGCGAACGCCCGGAACGCAAAGGTGATCTCGTCGCGGAGGAGTTTTTCGACGTCGCGGTGGATCAGCATTTCGATCATCGGACCGATACTCTCGGTGTCGCCGCGTTCGGCGAGGATACGCACGGCGTGGATCGCCGGGTCGCCGCCGTCGTAGACGACCTCGAGGAGGGCTCGGGTGACGCCATTGCCCTCCCAGTCAACGAGGGTCTCCCAAGCTTGTGAGGGAGGCACGCTTCCGGCCGAGGTCAGGGCGTCGAGGGCGTCTCGGAGTTCGTCGGGGCGAGTCGTATCGTGATTCACCGTTCTCTCCACGTGTCGGTCGCACTCATTTCGCGGTCCGTGTCGCTGGCACGTCTCGTCGGGTGGCGTCAAGTTGTCGTGCGTATGGGATGCGTGCTTCGACCGAGGGCCCCCGGACCGAGGTCCGGGGCTGGGGATGGGTAAGGACGTCGGGCGGGACGATCCCCGCCCTCTGGATTGGGGAATTTTTGAGGGGGGAGATGGGTCAGAACATTGGGGGGGACGAGCCCCGCCCTCTGGACTGGGGGATTGTTCAGAAACGAGATGACTCGTCGAGGCAAGCCGGCTGGAAGCCGGCGCTCCACATAAACAACCATTGCTCGTCGAAGGGATGCGACTCGCCCGCCAACCGGGTTGCTCGACGAGGCAAGCCGGCCAGCGGCCGGCGCTCCGAGGGATG
>JAQCND010000344.1 GCA_028274765.1 Bradymonadaceae bacterium | reverse complement strand
TACCATGGAGACAATCGAGCGTTATTCGACCCTGCTCGAGAGCGGTCGCCCCCTGGAGCGCGAGCTCTCGACGCCCGCGATCCGACAGTCGTTGATGGATCTGGTCGCCACTGCCCGAGAGCGGGAGCGTCTGCCGCTGAAGGGTGCCTGGCGGCTCGATTCGGACGCCGTCCGCGATCTCGAGGCACGCCACGATTACGCCCCCCGGGGAGGCTGGCGAGGACTCGCCTCGCTCGCCGCCGGCTGTGAGCTCCTCGAGGCCCATCGGGAGAGCTTCGAACCCCAGATGTCCCCCTCGGCTATCGCCGAATGGTCCGCCGAAGAGACGACGCGCCGGCTGGTCGAGGCATTCACGTGCCGTCTCGTGCCGCCGACGACGGCCGCGGGGCTGTTCATTCTGCTCGGCATTCATCCCGCCTGGGGCGTGCATCTCGCTCACGACTCGAACCGCCGCACTCGCGAGGACCGGGGACGAACCGAGTCGCGAAGCCAGCGAGAACAGGATCTGTTTCCCGAGGCGACATTTCAGGTGATTCGAGAGGCCGTCTTCGAAGCGATCACGGCCATGACGGGTGTGCTGCGTGAACTCGATCCCGACAGGCGATATCCGGTCGGGGCGCTCGCCGAGTGGGTCGAGGCGGTCTGCCGCACGATTCGTCACGAGGCCAAAACCGATCTTCCGGATGCGAACCAGCATCGCCTCCCCCCCTTCGTCGACGCTTCGGAGCTCGAACTCGATGGCTCGAGTTGGCGCGTGATCGATTTTACCACCGAGGATTTGCTCGATTCGCTCCTCGTTCCGGCGGGAGCGGCGCGACGCTTCGACGACGACACGTTCTGTGTACTTCCCAACGCCCTCGGCGACATCCGCGTCGGCTCGTTCGATCTCGAGGCCCAGCATCAGTACCTGGCACGGCTGATCGCCGACGATCCAGGCCATCGCGTCGCGTAATGCCTGCGACGGCGGCGTCGACAGCTAGCTGGAGCGAAACGGCCGACGGTCGGAACTCGCATACGACACTCGCCGTCCTCGTCCCCCGCTGAACATGTCTGCTGCGGATCGGCCTCCCCTCGACCCCCGAACCTTTTGGGGACCTCGAGAGGAGGTCGTTGGAAGGCATGCTGGTCTCTCCAGCAATTCGTGACCTCCAAAGCGAGCACCACGGTGACCTCGTCGAACTCCCTCGTCCGACTGCTCGACATACGAGCTCTGGTGGCCTCACATGGGGTCTCGTCTCGAACGACTGTGAATAAAAGTGCCCCCGCCGATGTTCATGCTTTATGGCTCGCGGGATGGTGTCCTCGTACGGTATGGCTCGCATATAGCCGACACCTCTGTCGGTGACATCATCCGGCGTTTGATTCGTCTCACGTTGCGCGAAGAGAGACGAGGCTCCAGCTCTCGTCGGAGTTTCCGAGTCTCGGACTCTCATCGAAGAGAACATCGATCGCTCGCAAAGAGAGCTCGTGAGGCGATCACACCAAAAGCCACGGATTTAAGATTGGATGAGGCCTCGGGATCGTCTCGGTGACGCCCTTTTTGTAGTCTAAAAAGCACTACAGCAGGGCATGTCCGCAAGATGACCTCGAAAGAGGTGCGATACGATTGACACGAGGTCATTGTTCCACCATTTCTGAGATGGGTGGTGTATATATTGGACTATCCATGCTTGTCTTGATGCACTCGTTCCGTAGCTGTCGAGGTTCACATTATGCCAGCAGACGACTCTCGTACTCGTTGTTTAGATCGCGTACAAACCAACGTACGCCGACTTCGCCACGACAAGGGGATGACCCAAGAGGACCTGGCGTCTGATGCCGGGATTGCCCGAGCTTATCTCGGGCGTCTCGAGACCCAGGGACGCAACATCTCCATCAATGTTCTGGATGCACTCGCCAAAGCGCTGGGTGTCGATCCGCGTGACCTCCTGGAGCCCGAGGAGGAGCGGACCGATCGAGAGGGGGACGACTGAGCGACATGCCCGACCCGAGTCGAATGCATATCTAGCAATGGATGGAAGTCGAGCCGCTCACCTGCAACAGCGGTTGTGGTAGCGACTCGATGAGGTGGGGCACGATGTGGACGCGAGCCGACAAAAGAGAAAAGCGTCGGCTCGACGTCCTTTTTTTTGGGTGCGTCTCAGCCTATTTTTGATGTATCGTTATCATGATGTTCCACCACCCTTCCCGTCATCCGTATCGGTGTCGGGATTGTCGTCGGAGTCAAGCTGGGATTCGAGATCGTCGACGCGCTTCTGGGCTTCGTCCGCCTCCTTGCGCGCCTCTTCGAGACGATCCTCGAGCGGGGGAGTAGCCCCACGACGTTCCACGATTTGATAGGCGACCGTCAGCGTGATGCTGTTGCGCATCTGAACTTCGTCGAGAAACTGGGGGTCTTGGAAGAAATGGAGGCTGTAACTGGCAGAAACCCCGTCGACGACGTTGACGTGGACGCCGGCTCGTACGTCGTAGCTGAACAACTGCACCGACGAGCGATTCTCGGGATCGTTGTTGACGGCGGGCAAAAAGCCCGTGATGCCGGCGTCGTAGCCGATGCGACCGTTCTGAAATTCGCCTCGGACCCCGACGAACCCCTCGAGGCCTCCCTGGTAGATGTTTTCGAGCTCTTTGATTT
>JAQCND010000343.1 GCA_028274765.1 Bradymonadaceae bacterium | reverse complement strand
CCCCTCAAGAGATGATCCAGATTGAAGATGATGCCGTATGTTGTCTGCTCCTTGGCAGCACCTTCGCCCCCTTGGCCCTCCCCCTCCTGGTCGTCGCCCATGAGCTTCTGGAGTTCCTCCTTGTCGACTTCGTTGGTGTAGCGGTTGTGACGCTTCAGGAGCTTCGTGAGGCGCTCGGCTTCGACGATATAAGAGGTCAGCAGCATCGTCCGCTCTCCACCCAGCATGAGTCGCTGCGTCCCAATGGCATCCGACGAGAGGGTGATCTTCTGATTTGCGAGCTTCTCGGCCTCGTCGTATTGAACCTCGTTGGGATTCAAATTGCCGACGATCGTCTGGACGGTCTCGAAGGCATCGACTCGCTTTTTGAGATCTCGGGCGACGCGCTCGGCGTTGTCGGTTCGCTGCTGATAGAGACGTCGATTCTGATAGCTCGACATGCCGACCAGTCCGAAGACCACCCCGATGACGAGCATCACGATCAGCAATCCGATTGCTTGAGGCGACAAGATCGAGTCTTCCTCGAACTCGATGTCGTCGAGATCCGCCGCGGGAGCCGCATCGGTCTCGGTCGAATCGGACGACATCGAAGCCACGTCGTCATCGGATGTACTCGACTCAAAGGCTCCCCCCGTCGGACCACTCGGGGGCGAGCTCTCTCCCGACGAAGGGGGCGCCCCGTCGCCCGGTGGGCCCGCTGACGAAGGGGGGCCCGACCCGGGCGGCGAACTTCCTCCACCGGGAGGTCCCGACGATCGACGGGGAGATCCTTTCGATGAACTCGCCGACTCACTCTCGTTCGATGGACTCGAGGGAGGGGGAGTCTCTCGCTGGGCGCGTCCGCCCGACGTACTCGCCTGCCGATTGAGGTCGACAGGTTCGCTATCTCCCCGGTCTCTCGAGGGTCGAGAATTGGTCGACGAGGGAGGAGGCGTCTCCGAACGAGCGCGACTGTCGGCACCCTGCCCCTCATCGCCCGAGGTCGCGTCACCGGAGTCGTCTCCCTCCGAATCGGACGAGTCGTCAATGCCGAGTTCAGATCTGAGATCGGAGAGATCGTTGTCCTGTCCCAATCATGCCTCCTCGCGCTCCGGGGGAGGAACGCCTCATCAGATACGATTCAGACAATCGGCTGACTTGGAATACATTGTGGCTTGATTTCGTCTCGATACGGTCGCCAAAATTAAGCTATCGTAGGGGCGCGTCCCCGTCAACACGGGTTTGAGCAAGACGTCTCCCGGTTCCTCCTCGATCGCCCCCCGCCACCCTACTCGATCCGGCACTGCCATGGCTCCTCTTTTCCCCGCCGAACATCCGGCTCCTCGACGATGGCTCGAACGTCTGATCGACACGGCACACCGAGCTGACGAGGCTTGGTCTCGGCACTGGCGTGCTTTTTTGTCGCATCACAAGGGAGAACTCACCGGTCAGCGAGGGATCGATGCCGAGGCCTTTGTCGAGGCGCTCGGCCTGCCTCCGCTGGAACCGCCGGTGACTCTGTTCGACTGCGTGCTGGGGACGTATGCTTATCTCGTCTCGACCGCCCATACGCTCGCGCTCCGAACGCTCCAAACGAATCCCGAACCTCGCCTCCGCGCTCTTCTGTCGAACGACGATGCGTCACTGGCCGAGTATCTCGCCGACGTCACCTCCGGTCGCATCTTCGAGGACGAACTCTCGTATCCCGAGTCCCCGATGGCGCTAGCCCCCCTCGTCGCACGAGCTGCCCGCCGAGCCCCCGACTGCGCTCGTCGCTGGCGCCATCACCTCGCGGAGGCCTCCTCGGCTCGACGTCGACTCCTCGCCCGACGCAACCCCTTCGGAGATCTTCACGCCGAACTCGTTCCCAGTGCCCTGCTCCATCCAACCGGTGAGCACGACACCCCGGTCTGGCTGGCCGAACAACTCATCCGCGACGCCGGTTGGCACGGAGAGTCGCGCCTCCTCGATCCCTTCGGCGGAAGCGGCTCCGTCCTGCTGGCGGCCATCGCCGAGGCTCGTCGACAAGATCGAGATCCGCTGGAGGCCCTTCGCTCGTGCTGCATGATCGAACTCAACCCGGCCGTGGCGGCGCTCGCCAAGGCCAACCTCATCGTCGCCCTCGCCCCGGCCTGGCGCGAGGCCGACGACTCTCGTTCGCTCCCCGTCCTCTGTGCCGATACGCTCTCTCCCGCCCTCGCCGAGGCCACCGGTGCACAGGGTCGACTCTGGTCGAGCTCGTCCCCCCGTCGACATGTCGCCGGACGCGAGGTCGAACAACGTCCCCGACTCGACTGCGAAGCCCTTCGGGCGCTCGACCAACAGGATTCATTGCCACTCCCCCCCGACTGGCTCGAGCCCGCCGATGAGGGAAAGGCGATCCCCTCGACGCTTCAGCAGGCGCTCGTCGCGCATCTCGCGCCCGCCGATCATCTGGTGACCAATCCACCCTGGGTCGGATGGGAGTACGTCCCCGAGGCATACCGGGAGTCGACCGAACCCCTCTGGACGCACCATGAACTCTTCACGAGCACCGGTCGCGAAGCTGCCTTTCTCAAGGAGGACCTCTCAACGCTCGCCCTGACGGTCGCCGTCGAGCGCCTGCTGCGCGACGGGGGACGTGCCTCGACGGTCCTCCGACGAGCGACGATGACATCCCGAGTCGCCGCCGGCGGGCTCCGACGCCTCCGGCTCGAACCCTCCGGCGAGCCCCTCGACCTCGAATGCATTCGTCTCTTCGAGTCGATCGAACTCTTCGGCGAGGCCACCACCGACTCGGCCACCTGGACGCTCGAGAAAGGGACGTCGAGCACGTTCCCGATCGAAACCATCGAATGGAGCCGGGCGAGCGCCAAGCCCCTGTCGCCCGACGTCTCGCTCCAAAAGGTCCACGATGCCATCGAGACGCGCTCGCTCCACACTCGCCGCCGTCATCCCGGCGACGTCGAGGGACCATGGGCGATCGGAGCCGCCGACTCGCTTCGAGCTGCCCGCAAACTGCGCGGCACCACTCGATATCGCGCCCGGACGGGGGTCTTCACCGGCGGGGCCAATGCGGTGTATTACCTCGAACCTCTGACGAGTGAGGCTCTTCTGGAGAACGACGAGGACGCGTCGTGGTATCGCAACCGCATCGAACGGGGACGTCGACGGGCGCCCGAGATGTGCGTGCGCCTCGAGAACGAACTCGTCCGAGAAGTCATCGGAGGAAGCGATTTAGAGCGGTGGCGCGTCTCGGGCGAGAGTCATCTGCTCTGCCCCCACTCCGAACACAGCGGCATGTCGCCGATCGACCCCGAGACGTTCGCGTCACGGTATCCACGGGCTCACCGCTATTTCGAATACATGCGCCCGGTGCTGGCCGAACGGCAAGGATTCTCCGGCTGGGAGGGCGGACTGCAGCAGGAGGGATTTTACACCCTGCTTCGGATCGGCCCCTACACCTTCGAACCCTACAAGGTGGCCTGGCGCTATATCGCCAACGATTTCATCGTCTCGGTCGTCGCCCCCTCGGACGACGGCAACCCCCGACTTCCCAACGACAAACTCGCTTACGTGGGACTGAGCAACCGACAGGAAGCCTACTATCTGTGTGGGCTGCTCTCGTCGTCTCCCCTCCGCTGGCAGGTCGTCGCCTCCACGACCTCAACGCAGATCTCGGCGGGGGTTCTCGAGCGCCTCGCCATTCCCACCTTCGACGCCGACGACGAGCGCCACCGACGCGTCGCCGAGCTCTGTCGCCGCGGCCACGAGTCCCGACGCGAGGAAGACAACTCCGATATTCGCGAAGCCATCGCAGCGATCGACGAAATTGTCGCCGATCTCTACGACTTCGAAGCGGCCGAGATGGAGGCGTTTCAGCGCGAGATCTCCTCGATGTGAGCCTGCCTTCGACGGATCGCGTCTTCCGTGGGGCCATCATCTTTCGAAACCCGGCGACGCAACAAATCGGTCGGAGCTGCCGATGATCATCGATGAGGGGGGGAGCGGCGAGCTGTCAGGTGATATGGAAGGAGCGAGCCGCCCGACCGCCTGGTGTACCGCTAGAGCGGTGACCCCCTCGAGCGACTGGCCGGTCTGCGGCGGGTGGCACGCACGGGCGTGCCGGAGGGTGAGACGAGGCGACGTGTATCTCGACCTCACGAGCCGGCCCGTTTCCAACGAGAGCAATGCGACGCTCTCGTTCGATTCCATCCCGACTTCATGCTATAAACATCCCTGTTGGCGTAGGTAAATGGGGGCTGAACGAGACACCGAACGGGCATTCGAGCGAGGGAGTCGACATGGAGAGGAGCGAAGCGATGTGGACGTCACGTTTGTGGACGATTCGAGTCTGGAGCCTGACGCTCGCGGCATGCATCCTCGGGCTGGGAAGCCTGGGATGTCAGGACGATCGAGATGCCTCCCCACCGGATGGACAAGATCCCGGGCTCACCTCGGATGCCTCGGGGGACTCGAGTGAGGGGAACGCCTCGGACGTCTCGGACGATCCAGGCGATGGGGAGCCCCCAGACGTCTCCGACGACACGGGCTCCGCGTTGCCCACACGGACCCTGATGGCCGAGCCCTTCTCCGACCCGGTCGAGCTGCGTATCGACGACTGGGGCATCCCTCACATTCGGTGTCAAGGTGCGCTCGACTGTTTCGCCGCTCAGGGGTACATCCACGCCCAGCATCGCTTTTTCGAGATGGATTTGATCCGGCGCCAGACGCTCGGAGAACTGTCGGAGATCATCGGGGGCTTCGGGCTCGAGAGCGATACGAAATTCCGTCGCCTCATGACGACCCGCGAGGGCGAGCCCCTCGAGGATGCCTACTACCAGCAGGCTGGCGATCGGACGAAAGCCATGCTCCAGGCGTATGCCGACGGCGTCAATGCGTGGCTCGACGACATGCGAGCGGGTGAAAACGACGCGACGCTCACCAAAGAATACGACAATCCGATCATCTCGGCCGACGAGACCCGAGACTGGGAGCCCCAGGATACGATTGCGCTCTATTTTCAGCTCGCCTACCAGCTCAGCGAATCCGCCACCGGCGATCTCGCTCGGGCCAACCGCATCAATGCAGTGGAAGCTCAGACGGGTTCGGACCTCTTCACGACCAAGCCGGGCATCGCCAGCAACATTCTGGACGCCTCCGGGGTTCCCGAAGCCCAGTCACTGACTTCGGCCGGAGGGAATCTCGAGGCCGAGACCGTGCGCGGCCTCCAGTCGCGGCTCGATCCCTACTCGGATGCGATCGAAGAGGCTCGTCGGCATTTGGGCCAGTCGCCCTCTCTCCTGTTCGGTCCCCGTAGTCCGACGGATGGTTCGAACAACTGGGCCCTGAATCCCAGCCGCACCCAGGCGGGCAACACACTCCTCGCCAACGATCCGCATCTGTCGCTGAACAATCCCGCGATCTGGTACTGGGTCGAACTCCACGCCGAAGCGAGCGGCCTCCACGTCGCCGGCGCCTCGATTCCCGCCGTGCCCGGCATCGTGGTCGGACACAACGAGGACATCGCCTGGGGCGTGACGACGGCGCGTCTCGATCTGGCCGACGCCTATCTCGAGGAACTCACTCCCGACGGCGAGGCCGTGAAGTTTCAGGGCGAGCGAGTCGAGATTATCGAGCGCGAGTACACCTTCGACGTCCGGGGAAGGGACGACGAGACGCGAACCTTCGAGTGGGTCCCCCACCACGGCCCCATCATCTCGAAGGACGAAGCCAACAATCGGGCCGTCTCCCTCAAGTGGGTCGCCCACGAGCCCGGCAGCGATCTCGATTTTCTTCGTCCCCTGATGAATGCCGAGGATACGCAGTCGGCCCTCGAGGCCCTCGATCCGATCGAGGCCATCAACCAGAACTGGGTGATTGCCGACCGCGAGGGGTCGATCGGCTGGCGCCCCGAGGCCGATCTTCCCAGACGGCCCTGGGCCTCGAGCGAGATGCCCAACTGGCTGCCCCTTCCGGGCGATGGCTCGGCCGAATGGCAGGGATACGTCTCGGACGAGAACATCCCCGAGATAGTCGATCCGCCGGAGGGCTTCATCGCCACGGCCAACAACGACATCGACGGAAGCTATACCGACGGCGATGCCACCAACGACGGTCACACGCCCTGGCAGCGTCCCCCCGCCGTGGGCCATCGACACGCCCGCATCGTCGAACGTATCCAGGCAGGAGGCGACAGCCATACGGTCGAGACGATGCACGACATCCAAGCGGATACGCATTCGCTTCACGGCGAGACCCTCGTGCCGGCCATCCTCGAAGCGGCCCGGCAGGCCGACAGCGTGAGCGGTCCCGCCCAGAAGGTCGTCGAGGCGCTCGACAACTGGAACTACGCGTGCCCGACGGGACTCGACGGCACCGATCCCGAGGAGGCCGGAAAGGTCGGCGACGAGACGGAGGCGACCGAATCGATCGGATGCGCCGCCTTTCACGTACTCGTGCCGCACCTGACCGATGCCGTCTTTGCCGACGAATTGAAGCCGCTCATCGAGGCCGACGCCGCACCGAGTCTCTACGCCATCCAGGCCCCGCTCATCTACGTCTTCACCGACCCCGACGAGCTCCAGCGCGGCGAGGCCTACTTCGACGACACGACGACCGAGGATATCACCGAAACCAAATCCCAGATCGTCGCCGAGGCCCTCGACGCGGCGGGTCAGCAGTTGGAGTCGGTCTTCGACAGCTCCGATCCGGATGACTGGCGCTGGGGTCGCATCCACACGGTGACGTTCTCGAGCCTCTTTGCGCAGAGTGGGATTGATCTCTTTAACAACGGACCGTACGTCAACGACGGCGGATTCGACACGATCGATGTCGCGAATCCGAGCGGAACGGTCGGCGAGATCGACGACGACTTCAGCCATGCCAACGGGCCCTCCGTTCGATTTGTCGCGCGTGCCAACTCGGAGGGCGTCGAGGGATGGTTTCAGCTCCCCGGCGGCCAGGATCACCATCGCGACTCGGAGTGGTATGGAAGCCTGATCGACGAGTGGCTCGCCAACGAGCCCATCCGACTCCGTTTCGGGCCCGAGGAGGTCGAGAAGGCGGCCGTCCGCCGGATCCGCTTCGAGCCAGTCGAGTGACCGCTCTCGATGGACGCCAACTGGCTCCGCTCACTCGCGCGTCAGTCACCGATGCGACCGACCCCGATAGACGATGGCTCGTACACTTGGATGGATGACGTTCGTCGCCGTCTTGTTGACTTCGCCGGCGCTCGGAGCCTCGGAGTCGACCGAGGCCGACCGTTCGCCTGCCGACACGACGCGCGACGGTCCCGTCTGGGAAGGAGTGCGTCAGCTCGCCGACGATTACCGCAGCCAGTGGTATCTCGACGCCTTCGAGCTGGTGCCGGGCTCGCTCCTCGTCTGGGCCGGCACGCGTCGACTCGTCAATCATCGGCGACGGGGCCGGGCGAGTGCGGGGTCGTGGGATTTTCCGTGGTTTGGACTCTACTTTACGCTGACGGGAACCGGCTCGGTCGCCACGAGCCTCTACCTAACCTTCGCGGCGTCGCCGACGGCCGCCTATCCGAGACGGCTGCTCGAGGCCGACGTCTCGACCCGGGCCGCCGAATTGTACCTCCAGCACCGGGCCGAGATGGCGCGCCGCGAGCGGATCGCTCGTTCGGTCAACATGATGACCTCGACCATCTTCGGGACCGTCTACGTCCTCCTGCTCCCGACCACCGACGACAATCAGCGGCTCGAAAATCTGCTGACGAGTGGCGCGACCACCGCCCTCGGACTCGGATTTGGGCTCTACCGGCTGTTGACGAAGAGCCGTGAAGAGAAAATATACGAGAACCTCCCGACGTCCGACGCCTCGACCTCCACCGAGATGATGGAGGCGAGCGCCTCGGGCCCCGACGTCCGAGCGCGACCTCTCGTCCGTATCGGCTCTCGGACCGAGGGAACGACCCTCGGAGCCGCACTGAACATCAGTTGGTAGCCTCCACTTGACGCTCGATACGCCCCCTACTTTTTCCAGCTCACCGCCCCCCATGCTCGTTCGCCCGACGATCGACGACACTTTCGAATGTATCACCCAGGAGCACCACGCCCTCGTCTCGGGCCTGCTGGCCTCGGCGTGGCTGCCCACCCGGCTCCCGCCCCTGCTGGTGCAGGTGATCGGGTGGCACGACAACCCGTGGCGTCCCATCGACCGCGACCCCGATTACCATCCCGACACGGGACTGCCCCACGATTTCGTCTCCTACCCGATGGAACTCAAACTCGAGTGCTATCGGGAGGGACTCGACGATCTCGAATCGGTCCACCCCTGGATGGCGTACATGATCAGCCGCCACTACACGGCATTCGCCGGCACGCGCGAGCTCGAAGAGTTCAACGAGCACGAGGCTCGGCGCCGCGAACGTCTCGCAGACCGCATCGCTCCGGAGCTGATCGATTACGCCGACGAGGCTCTGGAGTGGGTCCAGTTTTTCGACGTACTCTCGCTCTATCTCGGGCTCGCTGGCCCCCGTTCGACGCCCGATGCCCTGCCCCGGTGGCTCGAGGACCCGAACGACTGGTCGCTCGCTCCCGACGAGACCGAACTCGAACTGACTTGGGAGGACGATGCGACGCTCGCCGTCGAGCCGTGGCCCTTCGCCCGGGAGACGGTCACGCTCGATCTCCACCTCCGACGCCTCACTCGACGCGCCGACGACGAAGACGATCTCGAGACGCTCTGGAAGAAAGCCGATTTGGACGTGCGCCCAATGACCCTCCGTCGCGGGAGTTGAATCGCGGCGCGTCCCGGTCGCCCTCTCTTCTGCCCCTACACGTCGCGTTCACCTCGACTTCTGGCCCTCAGACCGACATGACCGTTCCGTTCGAACACTATCTGAACATTCGACAGGCGGCCAGCCCCTCGCTGCGTGGCGACGGGGGACGCCTGGCCTTTTTGACCGACATCACCGGCACGGCCCAGCTCTGGACGCTCGACGGGCCGATGCAGTGGCCCGAACAGCTGACGTTTTTCGACGACCGCCTCATGTTTGCCTCTTACCACCCCGAACGCGATCGGGTCGCCTTCGGCAAAGACGAGGGGGGCGACGAACGCCAGCTCATCTACTGGGTCGACGGCGACGGCGGACCGGCCGAACGGCTCAGCCCCACCGACGCCAAACATCTCTGGGGCGGCTGGAGTCCCGATGGGATGATGTGCGCCTGGGCCCACAACGGCCGCAACGGCCGAGACTTCGACATCTACGTCTACGATCTCGAGTCCGACGAGGAGCGCCGCATCCTCGAGGTCGATGGCTTCAACTACGTGGCCGAATGGATGCCCCAATCGGAGGGGCTCGTCGTCGGCCGAGCTGCCTCCAACGTCGACAACCACCTCTGGCATGTCGATCTCGAGAGCGGCGATCGCACCCATCTGACGCCTCACGACGGCGACGCCATCTACCAGCAGCCGACGCCGCTCCCGGACGGAAGCGGCCTCTATCTGCTCTCCAACGAGGACCGAGACGTCACGAATCTGGCACGCTACGACTTCGAGGACGAGCAACTCGAATTCGTCGACGATCACGACTGGAATCGCGAAGAGCTGGCGCTCAGCGACGACGGCCGCTGGCTGGTGGTCGTCACCAACGAGGAGGGCTATTCGACGACCGAAATTCGCGACCGCGAAAACGGCGAGACGCAGCATCTCGGGGAGCTCGACGAGGCGATCGTCGGGGGCGTCCAGTTTCAATCCGACACGTCGAACCTGGCACTGACCGTCTCCGCGGCCGACGACACGACCGACGTCTACACCGTCGATGCTTCGAGCGGGGAGATGACCCGCTGGACCCGCTCCAGCACGGCGGGCGTCCCCCGCGAGTCGCTGATCCAGCCCGATCTGGTCAGCTACGAGTCCGTCGACGATCTCGAGATTCCGGCCTTTTACTACCGTCCGCTCGACGCCGAGGACGAGGATGACCTTCCGGTGATCGTCGACATCCACGGCGGCCCGGAATCCCAGCACCGCCCCACCCTCCGGGCGACCACGCAGTACTACCTCCAGCAGGGATTCGCCGTCTTCGCCCCGAACGTGCGCGGTTCCGCCGGATATGGACAGGCGTACATGGAGCTCGACGACGTCCACAATCGCATGGACAGCGTCGCCGACATCCGAGCGGGACGCGACTGGCTGGTCGAGGAGGGCGGCGCCGACCCCGATCGCATCGGATTGATCGGCGCCTCGTACGGCGGCTTCATGGTGTTGAGCTCGATGGTGACCTACCCGGACCTCTGGGCGGCGGGCGTCGACATCGTCGGGATCGCCAGCTTCGTGACGTTTCTCGAGAACACCTCCGAATACCGCCGACACCTCCGCGAGGCCGAGTACGGCTCGCTCGACGAGGATCGCGAGTTTCTCGAGGAGATCTCGCCGCTCAACCACGTCGAGGACATCGCCGCCCCGCTGATGGTCATCCACGGCGAAAACGACCCCCGCGTGCCGGTCGGCGAGGCTCGTCAGGTCGTCGAGGCCGTCCGCGAGCAGGGCTTGCCGGTCGAATCGCTGATCTACGAGGACGAGGGCCACGGACTCGCCAAACGCACCAACCGCCTCGACGCCTACCCCCAGGTGGCCGACTTCTTCGAGAAGCATCTCGGGTGATCGCCCCCCGAATATCGGGGGGATCGTGCGTGACCAAAGAATGACATGTGATCGGGGTCTCGGTCATGCAACTTTGAGGCGCATGGTTCCAACATCCCTTCCCGCAGGGGCCGTCGACGGCCTCGTCGACGTGTCATCTCGTCCGCGAGTGGCGATCAGGGGGGAATGCTCGAGGCTCGCCATCCCCCCCGACCTTTCCTCGATACGGGCAATGATCTCCAATCGAACGACTTCACATACGTCCACATGCGGCGTCACGAGAATGTGAAGCTGGTGCGTTTGTGAAAAAAACAGCATGCCGTAAAGTTTACCTGCACCGGCCAATCGTCACAGTTTGCATACTGTGTCGTACATGGCGGGAGTACATGACTCCTCACCAGACGTCGCCCATCGTGAGGGATATTACGTTCATCGTAATACTTCGGTTGGTTGACGATATCAGAGCAATGTACTCGGGACGCACGACGCCGGGGATCGACGTACCCGCAATTTTATCGCTCCCGTCCCGGATGCCGGTTCCGAATTCGAAGACAACGCCTATCTTTTTGTTCTACATGTTTGCAGCATGGATGTTGGAGGGAGAACAATCATGATGCGCAACGCAGTACGAACCATGTCGATCGTAGGTTGTATAACTGCACTTGCGGGATGCGTCGCTTCGAACGAGGATCCCCCGAGTCGAGACGTCTCCGATGGTACTCCTTTGGACGAGGAGCCCTCCATTCAGGGAGCCGCCGATACGTCCGAGACGATACTCGATGCGGGCCCGGAGCGCGAGGAGCCTCGAGCCGATGCTGATATCTGGGCAGATGACACCGA
>JAQCND010000342.1 GCA_028274765.1 Bradymonadaceae bacterium | reverse complement strand
AGACCCACGTTCCGGACGCCATTGAACGACGCATCCCCGGCGCCATCCACGAGGGACGCCAGTTCTTGCTCGACGAACAGCGCGACGACGGCTCCTGGTACGGCTCCTGGGGCATCTGCTTTACCTACGGCACGTGGTTCGGCACCTGGGGCCTCCGGGCGGCGGGACTTCCGCCCGGCCACGAGGCCATCCAACGGGCCTGCCAGTTTCTGATCGACCGTCAGCTCGACGACGGGGGATGGGGCGAGCTCTCCGAGAGCTGTCGTCGCCGAGAGTACGTCTCGACTGACGAGGGGCAGGCCGTCATGACCTCGTGGGCGCTGATGGCTCTCCACGCCGGGGGGGGCGACGAGTCGACGGCCTTCGAGCGCGGCGTCGACTTTCTGAAGCGCCGCCAGCAACCCGACGGCCGCTGGCCCGACGAACACATCGCCGGCGTCTTCAACCGCACGTGCGCCATCCACTACGACAATTACCTGAAGATCTTCCCCGTCTGGGCCCTCGCCCTCGCCGAGACATGAAAGCGATAGTTGGATGTAGACGCGCCGGTTGACTCCCGTTGCCTCTGCGCCTTGACTGATCGGTAGGCGCCGTCCGATAGACGCATATCTCCCGAATATCGATCCCCACCAGGGGACTGTTCCAAACGGGAATCTCCATCTCGCCGGGTTTGGACCACGTGCAGCCGCCAAACGTGCACTTGTCACCCACCGACGCTCGACCAGGGCAAACGTCGAGACGGATGGAGGTCTCGCCCGTGGAGGGAGATGATGTCGTCGGCTCGTGACATGTCTCGGGCGTCCCTCGAAGCCCGTCGCCACGTTGCCGATATGAAACTCTCTGTCCACTTGGAGCTTGCGAATATGGCAAAAGGGGGTGAATATGCCGAGTCGTCGATACGTTTTGCGACGAGACGACACATGGCTCGAGATTCTCTCGAACGGAAGTGGCACCTCGATGAACAGTCGTCTACCTCCATGTCAGCCCTCTCTCCACCTCGCTCGCTCGACATGGGCAGGTGTGGCGGTGAGCGTATGCGTCGTCATGCTCGCGGGCATGCATGCGACTCAGGCTCAATCTTCACAAACGGCCGATCGAGATAGGGCCGAAGTGTCTAGCCCCCAAAAAACTGCTCGTGATCGCTCTCGTCGGCGGCCCTCGATCGAGTCGATTCTGGCGATCGACGACCCCGACCCGACCTTCGAGGACTCCCTCGAATTCGATCAGTTCCGCATCGAGGAGACGCTCGACTCGGAGCTCCACGGTATCGTACTCATGATCAACTGGCTCGAACGATACGTCCAGACAGCTCCCATTGCTTTCACGAGCTACGGTCCGGGCCTGGAGCTCCAGACTGGGACTCTCGACGAGACAAACCGCTCGGTCAGGTTCCTCGGGACGGTCGTCATCGGATGGGGCTTCACGTCGATCCGGGTCGGTTTTTGAGAGCGTCTCGAACGTCTCGGAGAACCGAGAAGGGGAGAGTCAAACGTCGTTCAATCCCTCAATCATGTCGAATCAGGATGGCATCGAGGTCGGGGGGCGATGCGATCGCCGGAAGCTCGTCGTACGACCAGTATTCGAGGCGGATGTAGCGCGCTCGCTTCAGATCGAGACGGGCCAGATCGAAGGGATCGCCCCCGCCGGCTCTTTCTCGAGGCGAGATACCGTTGGACGAACTGGCATAGGTGGGCGTAACCCCCCAGAACCCCGTATAATGGCGGAAATCGCGAGCGCTCCGCATCTCGTTCAGGGAGGTCGGATAGGTGTGCCAGGTGTCTCCGTTTCGGCTGAACGAAAGGCGACCCGGTTCGACGTGGCGCCCCCATCGTTGGCCCGACACGCTGAAGACGTTCTCGAAGACGACGATATCGGCACCGGGGCCATCGACGATGGGCTCGCCATCGAGTTCGATGGTGAGGGTGTCGACATCTTCGAGAACGTCGAGGCTTCCCTTTGCCCCTCCTCCTCCCTGAGGGGGACCGTATATCGTCTCGACAGCACCCTGAAATTCTCCTTCGACCGTCACATTCGAGGATCGAAGATATCGAGGCTGTCGCGAAGCAGAGGGCACCGTGAGGCTCCAATGCCC
>JAQCND010000334.1 GCA_028274765.1 Bradymonadaceae bacterium | reverse complement strand
ACGGTGTCGGCGAGAGACCGACTGAATCGTGCCCCCGAGTCGGTCGATCTCACCGAGTGTGGCATTGAGGTCCGTATCCCCTTCGAGGACGACAAAGAGGGCCCCGCTCCGCTTCTCGATGTGACTCGGCGAAAGGGCGTCCTCGAGGTCGTTGCGCTCGAGTCCGTCGACGGTGAGTTCGACTTTCTGGGCATTGGTCTCGTCGAGGGCATCGAATTCGACGATGTCGACGAGTTCGCCGTCGTTCAGGATCGCCACTCGATCACAGACGGCCTCGACATCGACGAGAATGTGGCTCGAGAAGATGACCGTCTTCCCGTCCTCCCGCAGATTGTAGATGAGATCGCGAACCTCCTTGCGTCCCACGGGATCGAGACCACTCTGGGGTTCGTCGAGGATGACGAGGTCGGGATCGTTGATGAGCGCCTGGGCGATACCGGCTCGCTGCCGCATGCCTTTGGAGAATTTCCGGATGGCTCGATCCCGGGCCTCTTCGAGTCCGACCCGTTCCAGAAGCTCGTCGATACGCTCCTCGACGAGATTACGGTCCAGTCCATGGAGGGCTCCGTAATATCGAAGCAATTCCGCCGCCGTGAGGTGTTCATAGAAGTAGGGACCCTCTGGCAGATAGCCGAGGCGGCGTCGGGATTCGGCCTGCTCGACCGGTTGGCCGAGTAGCTCGATCTCACCCTCGTCGGGAAAGATCAGGCGTGTCATCATCTTCATCGTCGTCGTTTTACCCGCCCCGTTGGGGCCGACGATGCCGAAGATCTCCTCGTCGAAGACCTCGAAGCTGATGTCACGGACGGCTTCGACTTTTTGGCGCCAGAAACCGACGCGAAAAGTCTTGGAGAGGTGACTGACGCGCAGAACGGTCGAACGACTCATTGGGGAGGCGTGGCGACGAGTGTCCAGAGATTGAGCGGCAAATACGAGAAAGTACTCGACTGCTCTCGTCTGAGGGTCTGGCGGTAGCGGGCACCTCGCTCGAGAATGGCCTCCTCTCGTCCGAGGCGGCTCAGCTTCTTGCGAATGCGTCGGCGAGCCGATTCCGAGTCGACAAGGTAGTACATGTCGGTGAAAAATTCGGCCTGTCGCTTTCTGGACGCCCGAGAAGAGGATTCACTCTCGCCATCGCCCTCGATCTGACGCTCGATCTCTCGTTTGCGCTGGTACAGCCAAGCGACCGTGAAGGGTAGGGTGTCGAGCGCTCCTTCGTACTGGGAGGCTCGCTGAAGATAGTCGATGGCTTTCGCGATCTCTCGGAGCCGGATGCGAGGAGAGCGATCGCTGGAATAACCGATGTAGTTCAACCCCGCGGTCTGAGGAAGTCGATAGTCGGTCGGGAAATACCTCATCCCGCGCTCCAGAAACTGATTGACGAGCTCGATATCCTCGTGAGAGGGAGGATGGTTGGTACGGATGTACGTCGCTGAAAACCACCGGTATACGGGATGAAAATAGGGATCGAGCTCAGCGATGGTTCGAGCGTACTCCTCGAGATAGCGCGGATCGTGGTTCTGGCTTCGCTGCTCTCCATAATAGACGAGGCTCCAGATCCAGACGATATCGGCCGCCAGGGGATCGAATCCACCGAACGCGACGCGAAGCAAGCGAGCCGACGGCATTCTCAGACTTGATTCGTCCGACGTGTGCACACGTCGCTGCGTGTCCTCGGTTTGGTGCTGTAGGCGAGCAAACATGACATTCAAAGTCAGCAATACCCCGATGGCCGTGACGGCGGTCGTGCGAAGTAACCGGCTTCGAAGCATCTTGGTGTCACGTCCTCTTCGATCGGTGGAGCGTCGAGTGCTCTCATACGATATG
>JAQCND010000332.1 GCA_028274765.1 Bradymonadaceae bacterium | reverse complement strand
ATGGACGTCGGGAGATCCCCTACGTCATCCCCGACGGTTCGAATGCTCCCGCCCTTCGAGTCGTCGAACTGACCGGAGATGACGAGCCGGAGACCCTCGATAAGAACGTCCTGGGGGAGGAGCGGTACGGCCGACTCGGTGTGGCCGACTTCGACGACGATGGTCAACTCGGTATCGCCTATCCCAACGCCAGTCGAGCACTGGGGTATGCCGAACACGAGACCAATCCGTATGATATTGTTCAATACGACGGGGACGACAACGCGCCGCCTCTTGCCGTCATGGGAGGGGTGAGGCTGGGAAAACGGGGAGGCGAGCGCATCTACTGGGTGAATGCGGACGACGAAGTTCGATATGTCACTCAGGCTCGACCGACGGACGTCAAGAGTCCGAGCTCCTCGTATGACATTGGAGTGGGCGACAATGTCGGCGTGGGCTCGGCTCGCGCCCTCGAAGGCAACGGCATGCCTCGCTGGCCCGTGGTCGATAGTTCTCGCAATCCGGGAGCGATTCTCGCCGTCAATGGACAGTATCGCGTGTTGAACGAATCAGAGAAAACGGCGAGGGTTCCGGTCGCCTGGGTCGATGTCGTTGCGAGCCCACGGAGGGAGCTCGTCTTTGCGCTCGACAACGGATTCCTCTACTACGTCAAGACCACGAGTTTCGGGACCCCTACTTCGCGCACCATTCTTCGTGTGGAGGGCGTGCCCCGTCTTCATATCGAGCTCGAGACCGGCGTCGCACCGGGAGTGGGACGCGTCGCGGGGAGTCGATAACTGTGCATGGTCGTTGCTGGATGATCGAGACGCGCTCGGGCCACGGTTCGAGAGACGCGAGGTATGACGTGACGAGGCGATGACGGAGCGAGTCGGAGAGATTAAATTTTTCTGTCCCAGTTGTGGACGGGCTTACGAGGAGGCCGACGAGGTGTGTCCGGAGGATGGCACACCTCTTCAGGCCTATCGGCTGGCCGGCGGGGGGAGCGATACGCTGGTCGGCGAGACGCTCGACGGCCGGTTTCACATCGAAGACGAGCTCGGCGAAGGGGGAATGGGGCAGGTGTATCGGAGCGTTCAGCTCTCGATCGATCGCGACGTCGCCCTCAAGGTCCTGCACTCCGATCTGGGCGACGACGAGGGCATCGTGCGCCGGTTCTTCCGCGAAGCGCGTCTGATCGCCGATTGCTCCCATCCGAACATCGTCGGGGTCGTCGACTTCGGCCAGGATCTCGAACAGGGAGCGCTCTATCTGGCGATGGAAATGGTCGAGGGGACCGATCTCCGGGAGCTGTTCTCGATGGGCCGATTCAGCCCCGAGCTGGCCCTCGAGATCATCCGTCAGACGTGCAGCGCGCTCTCGGAGATTCACGGACGAGGCATCGTCCATCGAGATCTCAAGCCCGAAAATCTCATGGCGACGCTCATGTCGGACCGCTCGGTCCGCATCAAGGTCGTCGATTTTGGCATTGCCCACGCGCTCCAGGCCGATCGCCAAGCACGCCTCACCGAGACGGGCATGGTGTATGGCACGCCGACCTACATGTCTCCCGAGCAGGCCGAGGGACGGGAGGTCGAGCCGACCACCGACATCTACGCACTC
>JAQCND010000328.1 GCA_028274765.1 Bradymonadaceae bacterium | reverse complement strand
CTGGAAGCGGTGGCATCCTGACGACGACTTTCGACTCTGGACCGATCACGCCGTCTGGACACTGACTTTTGCCTGGATGTTCGGGCGCATGGGATGCAGTGCGGTCCACGACCATCTGGGGGTATCGGCCCCGGAATGGTGGCCGCTGGCGTTCGAGATTCCGGCTTACCTCGGAGGAGGCATCCGCCACGATCTGGGATTCTACGAGTTTTTGTGGTGGATCGTCATCGTCGGCACGGTAATGTGGCTCGATCGCAAGCCCCGACGCAAGGGGCTCTACATGGCGATTGTCCCGCTGATGTATGCACCCGCTCGATTCACGCTGGACTTTCTGCGGCTCTGGCCGTTGCCGGAGGGTGGAGAAGGGTACGACATCTCGCCGCTCGCGCGATTCATGCTCGATCTCTTCGGGGCCCAACCCGGGTCGCTCGTGCGCCTCGAGGGGCAGTATTACGCCATCACCGAATCCGTCATGAACAGCTCGGAGCTTCCCACCGAACTTTTGAGTCAGGGTACGGCCGTTTACGCCGACACGCGTTACATGGGCTTGACTCCGGCGCAGTATCTCTCGATTGCACTCTTTGTCTTCGGAGTCGTGATGCTCTGGCGCATCCGGGACGAGGAACCGATCGAGTGGGACACGTACGAGCCCGCCGAGGAGCGGTCGGATTGAATAGACGCCGGGCTCAGAGAACGTCTTCGTCGAGCTTTGCTCGGAGATAGTCTCTCAGCTCCGGACCCAGATCGTGTCGTTCGAGAGCGTGAGCGATGTTGGCCGTCAGGAAGCCCAGTTTGTCGCCGATGTCGTGTCGCATGCCCTCGAACTCGTACCCGACTAAAGCGCGTTCGCGGGCGAGTCTGGCGAGGGCATCGGTCAACTGGATCTCGCCGGAATCGTCCGGAGTCGCATCCTCGAGGTAGTCGAAGATGACGGGGGGCAGCAAGTAGCGGCCAATAACGGCGAGATTGGTCGGAGCGATGTCGGGATCGGGCTTTTCGACGAGCGTCCGGACGCGATAGAGCTCGGGCGCCCAGGATTCTCCTCCGACGATGCCGTAACTCGAGACGTCCTCTTCGGGGACCTCCATGACCGTCACGACCCCCTGACCGTACTTTTCGTAGATCTCGAGCATTTGCTTCGTACACGGAGGATCGGCCGTGATGATGTCGTCGGGCAGCAACACCATGAAGGGCTCGTCGCCGACGACGTCGCGAGCACAGTAGACGGCATGACCGAGCCCGAGGGGCTTTTTTTGGCGGACGGCCACCGTCCGAATCATGCTGCTGATTTTGCGGACTTTTTCGAGTTTGTCGTATTTGCCTCGTTCCTCGAGGAGTTTTTCGAGTTCGTAATCGTAGTCGAAGTGGTCCTCGATGCTCCCCTTGCCACGCCCCGTGATGAAAATGATTTCTTCGATCCCCGACTCGATGCATTCCTCAACAATCACTTGAATGGCCGGGATGTCGACGACAGGGAGGAGTTCTTTCGATACCGACTTGGTGGCGGGGAGCAGACGCGTACCAAACCCAGCGACGGGGATGACGGCCTTCTGGACTTCCTTCGTCTCCATAGAAACTCCTCGTGCGTGTCGGTGAATTGAGTTGGAATGGATGCCTCTTCCGTGGATAAATGTTCGACACGCTTCAAACAAGTTGAATTTATGGAATGCGCTGCCAATCGTGCCGCCAACTAGATCCCGGCTCTGGGGGGCTTCGAGACGCTCCGCAGGGACTCTCGAGCCGAAGCGTGACGGCAAGTGGTGAGCCCATACCCGGCCGCTCCCTCTGGCCGGCATGCGCTCGAGGTCGGATGGTGACCCCGGATTAGCCTTGCTTCCCCCTCGACACCTGTGACGGACGTATCATGGGGGATGCGAGTCCCGTTGGGCTCGACCCCATTCGTGTTCGGATAAGCGTGCTTCCGCCTCTTCGAGGCTCGAATCAAGACGCATCGCGTACTTGTGATCTCCGGGCTCGCGCCCGGAGCTAGATGCAGCTGCTCCCTACGGGAGCTCGGAAGAGGTTCCCACGTCGTAGGGACATCTGCTAAAGCGAACACGGGTGGGCTCGACCCCCGAGAGGAGAGCCGGATTCGGGGCCTCCTCTCTGGAGAAGACTCGATGGCCGGTGTTGAAACCGACACCAAGAGTACGATCACGACCTATGGGTGACACGTCATGGCGTCGCATCTCTTGAAGCGCCAGCTGGCACGTCGCCGCGTGACGCCTGATCGGGAGGAGTGAGGCGACTCGTCCACTCAGAGCTGGACTCACGGCTGAGATTGCACTTCGACACCAGGAGAGTGAGGGCAATCGCATTAGAATTCGATTCGGCGATCGAACTCGCCGACCCTCTCGATATCTCGGTGTGTTTCACCGGATAGATCCCCTCGGTCGCGGATCACTTCTCCGTTTCAAACCGGCTGGGAGCCGGCGCTCCATCGGGGGGTGTCTCCCCCAACATACTTTCGAGGCCCTCTTGGAGCGCCTTGATACGTCCTCGAAGTGAGCCACTTGCTGGCACGTCGACGAACAACCCCTCGGAGTCGGGGGAAAGTGTCGACTGAGAGGAGAGAGACGTTCACATGGGATCGCCCTCCCCAGGGCGAGCGCACAAGGAATGTCCCACTGCGAGTGTGAGCCGGCTAGAAGCCGGGGCTCCGAAGCCGGGCCTTCCGGATCGACTCGATATCGGTTCGGAGCGCCTTGATACATCCTCGACGTGAGCATCCCTGCGTGAGCCGGCTAGAAGCCTACTTCCGGAGGACGTACAGGGGCGCTCCGAAGCCGGGCCTTCCGGATC
>JAQCND010000319.1 GCA_028274765.1 Bradymonadaceae bacterium | reverse complement strand
CGAGCGGATGTAGGCTTGCGGTTCGATGTCGAGCTCGTCGGCCTTGCTCTCGCGCATCATCAGCACGGAGGCGGCGCCGTCGGTCAGCGGGGAAGCGTTGGCAGCCGTAATGGTGCCGTGATCCTCGTCGAACGACGGGGAGAGCTTCGACATCTTTTCGACCGACGTGTCGGGGCGGACGAGCGTGTCTCGCGTGAGAGCCCCGTCGTAGTCTTCACCCGTCAGGACGGGGACGACCTCGGGGAAGCGGTCCGTCTCGTAACCTTCGGCCGCCCGGTGGTGGGTGAGTTCGGCGTATTCGTCCTGTTCGTGGCGCTCGATATCGTATTTCTGAGCCATCTTTTCGGCCGAATCGCCCATCCGCTCACCGGTCGTGGGTTCGGTGATCGCCGGAACGTCGGGGAGGAGATCCGACGGGTCGACGTCCTGGAAGGCGCGCACCATCTCCATCGGCGTCCGCGCCCGGGAAGCCTCGTTGAGCGCGTGGGTCAGCGGGAGGCTGATGCGGGCCTGAGCAGCACTCATCGACTCGACGCCGCCGGCGATGGCGATGTCGGCCCCGCCCATCAGGAGATCGCCGGCCGCATTCATCGAGGCCAGGGCGCTCGAGGCGCAGTACATCTGGACCGTATACGCCGGGATCGTGCGGGGGAGCGGCGAGCGAAGCACGACCTCGCGGGCGACGTTCGGGCCGTTCATCGGGACCGAAACGCATCCCATGACGACCTCGTCGATCATCTCGGGGTCGATCTCCGAGCGCTCGACCAGCTCGCGCACGGCGACCCGGCCCAGATCGGCCTCGTTCCAGTCCTTGTAGACCGTCCACGCCTTGGCAAAGGGGGTGCGGGCGGCATCGATGATGGCGATGCGGTCGTCGCCGCCGAGTGGCGTCTGGGAACCTTCCTTGTGCGTGCTGACGTCGACCATGTCTGCTCCTTGCAATCCAGTGACTCAGTGAAAGTGCATGGCTCGTGCGATACGTCTCGTCTCGTGCTCACGAGGGCCCGACCGTCGACACTGAGCGCCGCCCCCCCGTGTCGCGCGGCTCGTCAATCGTCGTAGAACGTCTCCTGGTCGCGCATCTTCTGGGTCAGCATGTCGGCCGGTCGGAGGCGCTCGCCGTACTCGTCGGCGAGTCGGTCGAGCTTGCGGACGACGGTCTCGAGGCCGACGTGGTCGGCGTGGCGCAGGACGCCGCCGCGGAAGGGCGGGAAGCCGAGGCCGAAGACCACGCCGATATCGACGTCTCGGGGACGGCGAGCTACCCCCTCTTGGAGGCAGTAGACGCATTCGTTGAGCATGGCGAGCCAGCATCGCTCTCGGACGAGCTCGCGGTCGACCGACTTGCGATCGTGGCCGCCGGGGAGCAGATCGTAGACGCTCTCGTCGATGCCGGTGGCTTCGCCGTCGTCGTAGGTGTAGAAGCCCCACTCGTTTTTGCGGCCCTTGCGCCCCTGGTCGGCCAGCGTCTCGAGTGTCGTCGGCGCATCCCAGCGGTCGTCGAAGGCGTTCTGGAGCGTGTCGGCCGCCTTGACGGCGACGTCGAAGCCCACCTCGTCGATCAGCTTGAGCGGTCCGACCGGGAAGCCGAACTCCTTCATCGCGCCATCGATGTCCTCGATGCTCGCGCCCTCCTGGAGGAGCCAGCCGGCCTCGTTGATGTAGGCGCCGATGACGCGGCTGGTAAAGAAGCCCGGCCCGTCGTCGACGACGATGCAGGTCTTGCCGAGCTCGTGGCCGACCTCGAGGGCGGTCGCCAGCGCCCGGTCGCTGGTCTCCTCGGTCTCGATGATCTCGAGGAGCGGCATCTTGTGGACGGGACTGAAAAAGTGCATCCCGAGCACCTGTTCGGGGCGCTCGGCCGCCTTGGCGATCTCCGAGATCGGGATGGTCGAGGTGTTGCTGGCGACGACCTGATCGTCGCGCCCTCGCTGTTCGACCTCCTGGAGGACCTCCTGTTTGAGCTCTAGATCCTCGAAGACGGCCTCAACCACCAGATCGCAGTCGTGGAATCCGGTGTAGTCGGTCGTGCCGGCGATGTTGCCGAAGCGAACGTCGGCCATCGGCTCGGTCAGCTTGTCCTTGTCGACCAGGTCGTCGAACAGATCGCGGCAGTAGTCGAGCCCCCAGCCGAGCCCGTCGAAGTCCTGGTCTTTGAGCCGGACCGCGTAATCTTTGTAGGCCGCCAGTTGAGCGACGCCCGCGCCCATCAGCCCGGCGCCGAGGACCCCGATCTTGTCGACGTTCCAGGCGTCAGCGTCCTCGGCCACGCCCGGGGACTTCTCGAGATCCCGCTGCATGAAGAAGATGTTCATCAGGTTGCGCGAGACGTCCGTCTCGACCAGCTCGAGGAACGCCTCGGTCTCGGCCTCGAGCCCCGCCTCGAATCCGTCCCGGAAGCCGGTCTCGATGACGTCGATCGCGCGATAGGGCGCGGGGTACTGGTCGCCCGTCTGGTTGCGCGTCATCTCGCGGACATGGTCGAAGACGACGCGGCGCACCGGCGTCTCGGCGACGAGCTTGACGGCTTCGCTGGCCGGATTGGAGAGTAGCTCTCGAAACGACGAGATGGAGTGGCGCGTGCGATCCGCGCCGTTGGTGCCGTTGGCGTGAAGTTTGCGCGCCCGGTCGGCGGCGACCTCTCGGACGATCTCGGGCGGGGCGACCTCGTCGACCAGTCCCTCGCTCTCGGCGCGCTCGGGCCCCATGTCCTCGCCGTTGAGGATCATGCGGACGCCCACCTGCGGATTGATCAGGCGAGGCAGTCGCTGAGTGCCGCCCAGTCCGGGGATGAGCCCGAGTTTGACCTCGGGACATCCCAGCGAGGTCTCTCGGCGGTTGCTGGCGACACGACCCGAGCAGGCGAGCGCCACCTCGAGTCCACCTCCCAGACAGTCGCCGTCGATGGCGGCGACGATCGGGATGTCGAGCTGTTCGATGCTCTCCATCAATCGGTGCCCGCGCTCGATCAGCGACCGGAGCTCGCCGGGGTTGTCGCGACGTTCGGCCAGCTCCTCGAGATCGAAGCCGGCAATGAAGTTGTCGTCCTTGCCGCTGTAGAGCACGGCCCCGCTCAGGCCCGTCTCGTGGCGGAGTCCGTCGACAATCTCCTCGAATCGATTGGTCATCGGCGTCGAGAGGGTGTTGACCTCCTCGCCCTCGACGTCGATGCAGATGTACGCGATGTCGTCGTCGATGTGTACGCTCGCCAGGGGATGATCGGTCTCACCGGCCATCGTCTCGCCTCCTCTCGTCGTGTCCAGTGGGTGGGGGGCCCGGTCGAAGTGCAGTATCCAACGGATTTGACAATATGAAGGGTTAGACACGCCTGCGAGGCGGACAAGCGAACGGCGGGGGTTCGGGGCTCAATCGGGGGGAGCGCGATCCGAATGGGGAAGCCCCGTGCGTCGAGATCACGCGGTTTGCGGCGAGGGCGCAAGCCATCCCGCGAGCCTCTTGAAGATGCGATTGCAATGACTCTCTCGAGAGCGATGCTCACCGTCTCTCCATCTTCAATCGAGCCATGTGTGTTGAGTGCCATCATCAGCCGTGGGTCCAACTCTGAATGAATGGGTCGCCTCATTCCCTTCGAAAGGAAGTCGTGCGACAACGTGCCAGCGAGGCCACTGGCACGCCAAGAGACGCGAAGCCGTGACGCGTCTCCCACAGGTCGTGATTGCACTCATTTTTGTCTTCTCACTTCACATTGATGCCGTCGTTCTGTATCATTGCTCCCATATATCGACGCGAAGCACCGCATTGTATTCCCATTTGGGAGCTGGTGTATCGCTTTGTCTCCGTGTACTCCCCCCACACTGCCCATGACACACACGTCGACCTCTCTGTCCCTCCATTCGTTTGCCCGCTGGGGTGTGATGCTCCTGTCGTGCGCGCTGGGATGTCTCCTGAGTCTCCCCTCGGCGTCGGCCGACGTCCCCGAACGGCTCCAGCACCAGGGGCGTCTGCTCGACGACGAGGGCGCCCCCGCGACGGGCACGAAATCCTTTGAATTCGCCATCTACGACGCCGAGACCGGGGGAGCCGTCCTCTGGGAGGGAGAAGCCCAGGACGTGGAGGTGAGCGAGTCGGGATTCTATTCGGTGACGATCGGCAGCGGAGACAACCCGATCGATGCCAGCGTCCTCGAGGGAGGCGAGCGCTGGCTGCAGGTGACCGTCGACGGGACGGATCTGAGCCCGAGGACGGCGCTCGAGGCCGTGCCGTACACGGCGCTGGCGGGCAAAGCCGAATCGGTCGCCGAAGGCGCGGTCGATAGCTCGTCGCTCTCCGATGACATCGAGGTCGAGTGGAACGAAGTGACCAACACGCCGGACGGACTCGACGACGGCGACAACGACACGCTCGGCGGTCTGAACTGCCAGCCGGGCTATATCGCCCGATACGACGGCAACGGATGGGGCTGTGCCGCCTTTCGTCAGTTTACCGACCAGCAGTGCAATTCGGGGCAGATCGCGAGAGGACTCGATCCCCAGGGTGATCTGATATGCGTCGACGACCAGGATACCCAGCTCAGCGAGAGCGAGGTCGATCAGCTCGCCTCGAGCAGCGGCTACGTCAAGCAGTCGAATCTCTCGAGCTACGCGCAGCAGTCGACCCTCGCCTCGGTCGCGACGAGCGGCAACTTCAGCGACCTGAGCAACGTCCCCAGCGGACTGAGCGACGGCGACGACGTCGACGATCAGGATGCCGATCCGAACAACGAAATTCAGTCCATCACGAGAAATGGTGATACGCTGTCGCTGAGTGACGACAACGCCACCGTCGATCTCTCGGCCTACAAGACCAACACCGACAATCAGACGCTCTCGGACGTCCTCTCGCAGGGCAACGATGCCAACGGCAATGACATCTCCAATGTCGGCACCATCACGGCCAGCAAACTGGACATGCAAGGCAATGCGGTCGAGGGCGCCTCGAACGTCTGCGATCGGAGCTTTTCGTCCTGTCAGGAGATCGACAAGGCCGGCTGTGGCGACGGTTCCGGGACCTATCAGATCAACCCCGACGGTCAGGGCTCGATGCAGGTCTACTGCGACATGGAAGGCGGCTGGACGTTCAAATACGTCGACAACGGCAAGGCGACCAGCAACGTCAACGACGCGAATAGCTGTCGCGACCAGGGGATGATGCTCTTCACGCCCGTCTCGAAGCCGCACTACGACGCCGCCGTCGACTACGTCCAGAATACGCTCAACAAGACCCGCTCGCCGAAGGTTCTCGGCCCCCTCGGCATCTATTCGCCGGTACCGGGTGAAGATGCCTCGGGCCCCTACAACTGGGACAACACCTGTCAGGGTTCATTCATGACCTCGAATCACTACGTCGATAGCAATCAGGCGCTCAACGGCTACCGCAGCGGCCAGGCGGCCTGTCCGTTCACGAGCCTCGCCGGGGATCGGTTCTGGACCTCCGACAGCAACAACGGTGCGACCGAAAACCAGCCGAGCGGCAATTACGATGCAGGGGACTGGCTCGAGGTTCGAGGGTTGACCGGAAACAACTGGTACATCCGCAACTTCGACGACAACCAGAACAACTCCCAGATTACCTACAACAGCTACCTCTGCATGTCGCCGCACGACACGCAGCCCCAGGTCCTCCAGCCCTGACCCCGAAGCTCCCATGAGATGACTCACCTTCGACGCGATTCGACGTGACTCGGGGAGTCCACCGCGATGGGGCTCTCCGCATGCGACTTGCTGACTGGATTTCAATTTATGCACACCCTCTCATCTCTCGGACATGTTCCCTCCTCGCTCCGTGGGTCTCTCGAGGCCGTTGCCGCAGTGGTGTTGTTG
>JAQCND010000316.1 GCA_028274765.1 Bradymonadaceae bacterium | reverse complement strand
GTAGCGCTGACGACTCTCGGGTTGCTCGACGAACTCCCGATACATGATCGGCTCGGGTTTGGTGTCGCGGGTCTTCGGCCCCCGGTAGTCGGGAATGCCCGATTCGGTGCTACATCCCGCCCCGGTGAGGACGGCGACGTCCATGTATCGGAGGAGGGCGACCAGATCCGAGAGATCGCTCAGATCGGAGGGTTCGGTGGGCACGAATCGTTGTTCGGTCATCGTGTGAGCCAGGTGGGATCGCATTCGGCTCTCGACGTCGTTCATCCCCATGATTCAAGGTGCATCTCGAGCCGTCAATCCCTCCCGATCCACAAACCCCGACCCTCCTCCCTCGAGGAGTGGGTGTCGGGGGCGGAGCTACCCGACGACGAGTCGAGTCGAGCCGAGGGGAAGAGAGCCGGGGAAACGTGGTCTGAAGTCAGGATGCCCTCCGAGACGCATCTCGGAGGGCGATGGAAGCAGAATGGATTCAGGGCTTGTTGGCCGCCTGGTTCTCGTCGTTTTTGCCCCAGCATTTAACCTCTTGGGTGTTCTCCGTGGCGGCGCAGGCGTGAGCTCCCCCGATACTCGCCCCGACCGACACGTATGTCCCCGAAGGAGCGTCGCTGACTTGACCGGCGTCGTCTTTCCCCCAGCACTCGAGCTCCTGGTCGTTGGTCAGCGCACAGGAGAACTCGTTGCCGGCGCTGATCGTCTCGAACTGACCGGACGGGGGCTGAGCGGCCTGGTTGGCATCATCCTTGCCACCCCAGCACTCGATCGAGCCGTCGTTGGCGAGGGCACACGTGTGCCAGAGGCCGGCCGAGATGGCGGAGTAGTTCGAGCCCGAGGGCGCGCCACTGACGTGATTGGCTTGATCGCCGCCCCAGCATTCGATGGCGCCGTTCGAGTCGATGGCGCAACTCTGCGAGCCGCCTGCACTGACGTCGGTGTAGGTACCCGAGGAGGGGGCGCCGCTGACGCGATTGTCCGGAATGTCGAAGCCCCAGCAGTCGACGGCGCCGCTGGTGTCGATGGCGCACGTGTGGAACTGACCCGCGCTCACCGTCTGAAACGAGGCATCCGGCGCATCGCTCACCTGACCGAACTGATCTCCCCCCCAGCATTCGAGCGAGCCGCTGGCATCGAGGGCACAGTTGTGAGCGCCGCCGGCGGTGATCGACTCCCAGTTGCTGCCACTCGGCGCGTTGGTGCGGCCGTCGGAGCCATTCCCCCAGCAGGTGATGGAGCCACTCGGCTCGATGGCACACGTGTGCTCGCTCCCGGCCGCCACCTGGCGGTAGGGCATCGGCGTGCTGGCATCGCTGCCGGCATCCGAACTTCCATTGGCTCCTCCGTCGGACATGCCCGTATCCCCAGTCGTGGTATCTTCGCGGGTCATCGTATCCGAGCCGCCGGTATCTGGCGTGCTCTCGTCGGTATCGGTACTTCCGGCATCCATGTCGTCGGACTCCGAGGTATCCGGCGTGCCGGCATCCATGCCGTTGTCTTCGTCGTTCTCGTCCCCGGCATCCATGTCGTCGCCGCCGGCATCGGGGCCGTCGTCCTCGTCGGATGCGGACTGACAGGTGCCGTCGACACACTCCTCGCCACTGCTGCAATCGCTGTCGGAGCTACATTGGGCGTTGTTGTTATTTTGGTTTTGATTGTTGCCGTCGTCACCACATGCAGTCGTGGCGGTCACGAGGGCGAGCGAAGCCACCAAAAAGAGAGCTCGATGAAGATGAGAGGTACTGCGTATCATAAATATCGTATCCGTCTGTCGATTGAATGAAAATGAAATCGGATTTCAGTTTCGGGGACTAATACGTGTATTTGAGTGTGTCAACCGATGAATATCGGGCTGGCAGATGGTGATGTGGGGGAATATGCCCGTTTTACGCTCGTAAAACGAGTGTGGAGGCCTCGGATCGTGTTTTACGCTCGTAAAACGGATTGAGACGGCAGATCTTCGTGGTTTGGACTCAGCGAACACGATCCTCTGCCTTCTGAAGCCACGGTGTCACTCGAAACACGTGTGTCGACGGCGTCTGCTCGTTTTTGACGAGCGAAACTTCGCCTTTCTCTCGGGGGGAAGGCGCTTTTACACTCGAAAAACGTGTACGTCTCGCCTCGAGTCGTGTTGTACGCTCGTAACACGCGTTTCTCTCCGGGGGGGACGGTCGTTTTACGCATGCAAAAGACGTGTCGACGCCATCTGATCGTGTTTTCGTGGCGTCGAACGACGCGTCGAACCGTTCGAGAGACGTTTGCTCGACTCACATTCTCGACGACAAGCCGTGGGATCGCGAGTTTCGCGTGTCACACCGTCGGGCTCGAAGGACAGAAGACGTTTTACGAGCGTCAAACGGCATTGCATCGGGGGGAAAGACCGTTTTACGAGCGTAAAAGCCACGTCGAAGCCGTGGAATGGCGTGTTTGTGGGGGCGAACGACGCGCCGAGCGATCCGAGAGACGTGTGCTCGACTCACATTCTCGACGACAAGCCGCGGGATCGCGAGTTTCGCGTGTCACATCGTCGGGATCGGAGGATAAAAGACATGTGACGAGCGTCGACCGGCGTTGCATTGGGAGGAGAGAACGTTTGACGAGCGCAAAAGACGCATGGACGCCGTTCGATCGTGTGTCCGTGGGGACGTCGAAGGCGTGAGTGCGGATCGGATGGCGTCCATGCCCTCAATGTCCGGGTTCGCACCCGGAGGCTGACGTCGTGAAACCGGCTCTTAGAGCTGGTTTCAGAACCTCGGCGAGGCGCGAGGGCGTGGCGGGGCGTGCGAGGACAAGGAGCCGAACCGACCGCGATCCCGAAGGTATCGTGGAGGGCCGGCGACGCCATGATCGCCGCATCAGCCGCGACCGCAGCCCCGTTCGAGTGTGTTGAAACCAGCTCTTAGGCGCTCTCGGTCGAGACCATCCATCCGACGAGGCGCCCGCCCGGCGTTTGCACCAATTCGATGGAGCAGGGGGCCTCGACGCCCTCGAGTTCCATCTCGAGCTCGTCGACCTCGCCCTGGCTGACGGAGTCTCGCCCCTGTTGGTCGATCCATGCCCGAGCGGCGCTGATCACGGACTGATGGACGTCGTCGGGCAGCGTCGAGGCGATCGGTTCGCCATCGAGGGCCAGTAGGGCGCATGGCCCCTCTTGATGGTGGAGGAGGCCCGCGACGAGCTGGTCGTGTTCGTTGAGACGTCCCTGCATGCGACTGCGAAGTTCCATCTGGCGGTCGAGCGCCTCGTTGAACTGCTCGCCCACCAGCCCGAGCTCGTCCCGGCGCTCGACCTGGACCCGGCGCTGGGTTTCGCCTCGAGCCACGTCGGCCGCGACCGTCTGAAGATCGGTCAGGCGATCGAGCACGAGCCGCCGCAGCCCTCGCGTCAAAAAGATGAGCGACAGCAGGGCGATCGCCACCAGAAACCCGAGCCAGGCGCCGTATTCGGTGGCTCGACTGCGAACTCGCTGTTCGGCGTCGACCATCTTCTGATAGCTGTGGTCGAGCAGTTCGAGCACCTTGGTTTTGACGTCTCGAAAGGCGGGAAACGTCTGGTTTTCGTAGGCCAGGAGGGGATTGTCGGGTTGAGCCTCCAGAAGTTGGGCCCTCTGCTGCCGGTACGTCTGGTAACGACGTTCAATCGTATCGAGTAGTTCGCGTTCCCTCGAAGTCGACGCCTTGGAGCGAGCCGTCTCGAGCGAGGTTTGAAAGGCGCGATTGGACTCCTCGAGCGACTCTCCGGTGACTTCGGGCTGAATCAGAAGGGTCAGCGTGGCGCTATCTTGACGTTCGAGCGACTCGAGCATTTCGGTCGACGCCCGTACGCTCTCGACGTTGGATTCGAGGACGCGCTCGAGTCCCCCACTCAGATTGAAAAACCCGACCGCGGCCGTGCCGGCCACGACGATCACGAGTGCGATGAGGTATCCGTATCCCAGGAGGAGTCGTGTGCGTAGTGTCATGATAACGGATGAGGCAAAGAGACACGCCCGGAGACGACGCGATCACGAGACCCATGCGCTCCATTCGACAGCGGGGGTCTTCGGTCAGGCCTGAGAGGCGAGGTGTTCGACGTCGTCGGGCCCCCCCAGTACGACGAGGACGTCTCCGGACTCGAGGCGCGCATTGGCCGGCGGATTGGGGCGGACGTTGTCGTTGCGCTGAATGGCGATCACCGAGACGTGATAGGTATTGCGGAGATCGAGTTCGGCGAGCGTCTCGCCGACCAGGATGTCGGGCGCCTGGATTTCCGCCAGGACGGCGTCTCCGAGCTCGAATTGATCGACGATGTTGGGCTGAGAGAGCCGCCGAGCCAGACGTCCCCCCATCTCGTTTTCGGGGTCGATCACTTCGTGAGCCCCCACCGAACGGAGGATACGGTCGTGGAGCTTGTCGACGCCCCGTCCGATGATGCGCGGGATCCCCATCTCGCTGAGCAACGCCGTCGTCAGGCTGGAGGATTCGGTCG
>JAQCND010000442.1 GCA_028274765.1 Bradymonadaceae bacterium | reverse complement strand
GGCGATAGACCTTGTCGTCGAGCTTCGATCCCGTCAACTCGACGCCGGCGCAGTTCGTACAGATGACGAAGTCGCCGCAGTCGACGTGAGCCGTGTAGATGGGCTTGTGCTTGCCGCGAAGCAGCGTCGCGATCCGGCTCGCCGCACGGCCCAGGACTACGCCGTCGAGATCGACTTGCCACCACTCTCGCTCGACGTCTTCGGCTTTGGCGCTGAAAGTCTCCATAAGTCAATCCCTGTGTCGATCTGAACTCGCCCCTCGTCGACGAGAGGCGAGACGAGGCATTTCGTTCCAATCGCAATCTTGGTTGAATCAACGGCCCCTGTCGAGGCAACGCTCGCCTCGCCTCCTCTCCACACAATCGCGCGACGAACTGCGTCGGTCGGACGAGTTCGTCTCGTACCCCCGAGAAGGCGAGTCGAGATCGGCCCGAGGCCGGTGAGGTACGGTGTATACTGATGGAGCGAGTCGGTGTCAACCAGCAGATGTCCCCCGTCAGGGCGATCGCATAAGGAATGCCCCACTGCGAGCGTGAGCCGGCTGGAAGCCGGCGCTCCGAAGCCGGGCCTTCCGGAGCGACTCGATATCGATCCAGAGCGCCAGCATCCCTGCGAGCCGGCTGGAAGCCCACTTCCGGAGGAAGTACAGGGGCGCTCCGAAGCCGGGCCTTCCGGAGCGACTCGATATCGGTTCGGAGCGCCTTGATACTTCGCAGACGTGGGCTCCCAGCCGGCTTGGCATCGTAGAGTACTCGCGATCGAGGGCGAGCGATGCGTCGAGGAACGCCAAGTCATCGAGACCCTTGGCGAGATCATACGTCGAATCGAGCTCTAATGCGATTGCCTTCCGTCCCCCGTTTATCCACTCGTCTCGGCGTCGGTCGAGTCGGGGTACTGCTCGAGATGTTGCTGCGCTCGCTCGGCGAAGTCGGAGTCGCCGTGATGCTTCACCAACTCCTGGAACGCCGTGCGCGCCTCCTGGCTCTCGCCCATCTTCAGATGCGATTTGGCGAGCAAAAAGAGGGCCTGCGGATCGAGCCCCAGCCCGGAGTAGTTGCTGAGCAAATACTTCAGCCGCATCGACGCCGCTCGGGGGTTGTTGCGATCCAGATAAAACTCGGCGACGTACATCTCGTGGTCGGCCAGACGGCGCCGCGCCCGGCGGAGCATGTCGCGAGCGCGATCCGCATACTCATCGGCGTCCTGATGTTGCTGGAGGAAGGCCTTCAACTTGCGGACGGCCTTGCGGGTCTTCGTGAGGTCGCGCTCGTGCGCCGGCGGCATCAAGAGAGGCGTGCCGGGCATGTTTTCGTAGGCGGCTCGAGCGGTCCGAAATCGCGCGTACGGAACCTTGTCGTGTCGCGGATGGAGCTTGACGAAGGCCTCGTACTGCTCGATCGCCGAGGCGTACTGATCTTGTTTGAAATACGCGTCGGCGATGCGGAGATCGGCGCGTACGGCATACGGACTGTAGGGGGAGTCGTTTCGCACGCGGTCGTACTTCTCGATCGCCCCCTTGTAGTCGCCGCGCCGAAAGCGCCCCTGACCGATCAGGAACTGAGCTTCGGCGGCGGTCTCCGCCTCCTTTTTGATCTGTCGAGGCGTGCGACACGCTCCAAGCCCTGCACTCGTCCCCAGGGCCAGAAGGGCGATCAGCGCGATACCACGTCTCCAGCTCGTCATGCGCGTGTGTCTCTCGAGTCGAAACGTCTGTCGTCTCCATCGTCGGGCTTCCCCCGTTGGATGACCCCGAAACGTGAATGCGAACGGCGCTCGAGCCCATCCGCCTTGTTGCGTAGGCCACTCGTCTCGATTACACAAGGTATTGCGTCGCAGGGTTGAGGGCAACCGCGCAAGCACTCACCCGCTACGAGCGTGAGACGGCTGGAAGCCGGCGCGCCGGAGCCGGACTTCTCGAGGCGATTCGAGCGGATCTCGGAGCGTTTTTGTAGTTTGTGAAATACCGGTGCATCGGTGACGCGAGCATCCCCGCTGGTACGTCACTTCAGCGATGCACTCGTGGAGTAGAGTCACTCCATCGTCTGACTTTCGTGTCACGCCTCGAGCGTCGCCCTTCGCGACTCACGACATCGAGAGAGTTCCGACAACCATGCTATGGCATCAGCCCACGTATTCGGGGAAGTGGCACCAACTGACAGTAGTCCTCGGATGGAGTCTGTGTGTCTTCGCCGGATGTCGGTCGGGACTGGGCGCCTCCTGTCAGGACAATCAAGATTGTCGCTCGGACCAGGTCTGTGCGCGCAACGAGTGCGCCCGGACCTGCAGTCGAGACGACGACTGCTCCCGCTCCGGCTACGACTGTCGTCCTTACAGCCCCCCCGAAGAGGACGAGGAATTGCAGATCTGTCAATCGGCCAGGGACGCAGGTGCCGGTGATACCCCGGGATGTACCGACAATCGCGAGTGCGAACGGCGCCTCGATACCTCTCGCGCCCGGTGCGGCATCAATCGACGCTGTATCGTCTCGACGCAGTCCCCTCGATACGGCGTCTTGATTCGCGACCAGACCCCCGACGATCGGAGCCGCGAACAGGACGACGGCCAGGGCGTCGATCTCGCCGCCATCGTCGCGACCGACGCCGGCGCCTCGCCCTCCGACGCCTACGCTTACGCCGACGTGTTCCAGTACCGCCTCGCCGAGGGAGGCGACCGGCGAGTCGGGCCCCTCGATGGCTCGCCTCCCCGATGGCGCGACTCGAACCGATGCGTGCAGGGGATGTTCGAGGAGTCGACCCTGTCGATGGGGGGCGAGGGTGGGTTGATCGCGGCGAGATTCGTCGACGCCGACGGCGATTGGACGGCGCTTCGCGGCGGAAGTCGTCTCGTCGTCCTCGAATGGGGGAGCAACTGCGGGACGGACGATATGCCGCGCGACACCTACAGCGTCCACCTCTGTGTCTCCTACGAGGACAACATCGACCCCGAGCGCCACTGTCAGCGACGGCTCGGGAGGGGGTCGGGGTTGTCAACCTTCTCGCTGCCCGACGACATCGGATCTTAATGTCGGGGATGTGAGCTGATCCCCCAATGATCGACGAGCTGTTCCTCGCCTTCCAGTCCCACCTGAGACGGCGGCACGTTCCCCGTATCCGTAGGGGAAACGGAGCGATTTCGATACGAGGCGAGACGTATTTATGGGGAGCGCTGGAGCTGGCAGAGAGCTTGCATTCCCATATTGAGTACCATATATGTGGGAGCGACCTGCAATAATGAGGTCGGGTCGCGTTCCACATGGATGCGTCGCACAGCTGCGACCCTTCAGGTTCGTATTCGACTCCCCATCCAAGGAGACAACCATGAATAACAACAAGTTTCGAATCATCGGCGGACTGCTCTCGTGTGCAGCCCTCATGCTGTTTTCGGCATGTGGCGGCGGCGGCAACGAATGTCAGCTCGCGGGCGACTGTGAATCCGGTCAGGTTTGCTACACCGGCAGTACCACCGAGAGCAATCAATGTGTCCGGGCGTGCACGGGCGACAACGAAGATGGAAGCCAATGCGCCAGCGGTCAATGTACCGCTGAGGTCGAGGGAAGCAGCCAAGGTTGTCTGCCCCAGGGCGACAGCACTCCGGACGGAGGCATGTTCAACGACGGCGGCATGACCGACGGCGGCATGACCGGTGACGAATGCACGGA
>JAQCND010000306.1 GCA_028274765.1 Bradymonadaceae bacterium | reverse complement strand
GTGGAGCATCTTTAGGGCGTCGCGCAGAGCCCGAAGGCCGTACTCGAGCTGTTCGACGTAACCCGAAAACTCCTGGCCGAGCGTCAGGGGCGTCGCATCCATCAGGTGCGTCCGCCCGGTCTTGATGATGTCGTCGAAAGCTTCGGCTTTATCCTCGAGCGCGCTCTGGAGCTTCTCGACGGCGGGGATGAGATCGTTTTCGAAGAGATCGACGATCGCGACGTGCGTCGCCGTCGGGAAGCTGTCGTTAGTCGACTGACTCATGTTGACGTCGTCGTTCGGGTGGATCGGTTCCTTGGTGCCGATCGTCCCGCCGGCCATCTCGATGGCGCGGTTCGCAATCACCTCGTTGACGTTCATGTTCGTCTGGGTGCCACTCCCGGTCTGCCAGACTTTCAGCGGGAAGTGGTCGTCGAGATCGCCCTCGATGACCTCGCGAGCCGCGTCCTGGATCAGCTCTCTGGTGTCGCTCGAGAGCAGATCGAAATCTTCGTTGGCCTCGGCGCAGGCGTATTTGACGATCCCCAGGGCCTTGATCATCGGGCGAGGCATCGTGTGATCGCCGATCTCGAAGTTCTCGAGCGAGCGCTGGGTCTGTGCCCCCCAGTACGCCTCTTCGGGGACCTCGACGGGACCCAGACTGTCGTGTTCGGTACGAGTACTCATCGTCACATCCTCCTCAAATCCAGACACTACGCGTTATCGGTATCTCATCTTCACCGCCGAGAGAGGCGGTGTTGTGGAATCATACATCGGGACGAGTCGCGCGATATGCTAGTCATTCTCGTCCAGATTCCAAGCCAGATGTCATCGTGATCCTCGTCGACCGGTCCGGAACGTCGAGCTCATTTTGGAGAAGCGCTACGGCTGTTTTCGAGCTGTCTAGAGAACGAAGCCTCTTGCCCTCGAGACTCGACGTCGCGGAGTCGATCGACAATCGATGGAACTAGTTGTCGGAGAGCTTCTAGGACGGCATTCTCTCCGAGCCATTCGGTCATCTCGAACACGTCCAGACTTCGACGAGTCGAGCGCCCGCCAGCGACCTCGGCATGCGACGACAGACGCTCGGACGCTCCCTCCGGGAGCCGGAGCTGGCACGTCATGCGGGCCTCCGCCACTACGTGCCCTCGATACGAATGCACGGGGGGCGTGCTCGCCGAACATCGGAGTGAGGCAATCCCCGAGGTGGATCCATCCCAACGGGCTTCGAGCCCCCGTTGCTTCAGGGCCTCGACGAGTTCTCGCGTCAGTCTTGGTCCGTTAATCGACCAGTGAGCGGGGGTGGCGACGGTCGAGACGGTTATAGTCGGAGGCTCGTCTGTCCCGTTGGACTCGCCGGAGGGACGACCGGCGAGCCCGTAATGCTGGCATCCTGAGAGAATAAAGATCCCTACGAGGAGACATACCCGGCTCACTTTGCTCGGAGCTCGCCTCGATGCGGACCAGTCGTGTGCCATCGAATTGAAGGCAGCCAGAGAGACACGGGGCGACCATCATAGAGAAGACCACTGCAGTGTCCAGAGCGACGAGGGAGGGGCGGGTCAGGGCGATCGCATGAGAGTCCGATTCGGCGTTCGAGCTCGTCAACCCTCTCGATGTCCTGGTGTGCTTCGCCGGATAGAGCCCCTCGACCGCGAGAGACCTCGCCGTTCCAGGCCAGCTGGGGGCCAGCGCTCCATGGGGCGTCCGCCCCGACATCCCTTCAAGCGCCTCCCGGAACGCCTTGATACCTTTTCAACGTGAGCAACTTGCTGGCATGTCGACGAATGCCCCCTCGGAGTCGGGGGAGACAGTCGACCGAGCGGAAAGAGATGTTCACATGCGATCGCCTGGGCGGGGGCAGCCGCCCAAGGGTGGAACCATCGCAGATGTGAGCCGGCGAGCCGCCCACGTCCGAGGGACGTACAGGGGGGCTTTAGGGAGGCATCAGGGGGACACGAGGTGCGCGACATCTAGAGCTATATGTCCATGACATGCCTGCGAGTCTGTGATGTGAGCCGCTTGCTGGCACGTCGCCGAGCGAGGACCGGTTCACATGCGATCGTCTCGGGGGGAGACGAGCTGCCCTCGACGGGAATGGTGAGGATCGTCGAGTGCGTTGTGTTGCACGAGGGTCGCAGGTGCGAATGGGCGCGAACTGGACACGCCAGCACGGGAACAGGGTGATGCAACATCTCGACGATCAGCCTCGAACTCGGCCGTTTCGACTCAACCGGCGTCGGTGTCGGTGTGACGACGAGGCGTTGGACTCTCGAGCCTCGATCACGACCCGCGACGAGTCGGACGCATACTGTGGTTACTGTGAGATGTGCGGTCGCCCCGGTCACCGGCGCTCGTTTCCCGGCGTATTGCCCTTCGAGGGCGCCTGGTGTGACGAACATTACGACCAGATGGCCCAGTTCCATCCCTGTGGGCGGCACGGCGTCGTGTACTGGTCCGCGGCGGGGTGGTTCGTCCTCGTGGCCGTCGCCTGTCTCACCATGTGACGTTCGTGGCGGCTGGGAGGCCGCCTCTCGGCCCTCACTCCGTGCGTTCCGTCTCACCTGCCAGGTGGAGATGTCGAACCGAGATCGCTGGTTACGACCGCAGATCAGCGAAGACTCGTCGGCGAAATCCCGTTGGGCCTCTCAACTCTCTACCAGGTGCGACCGGTCGAGACCCAGAATGACAGACTCGGACGAGCCTCCAGCCACGAGAAGGGGTATGCCCAGCCGAGGCGAGTATCGACTTTCCACGGGCCAAACCGGAGATCGGCCAACATGCCGGCACCAGCAGCCGGCCCGAAGTCGTCGAGGTCACCCGTTCGTCGAATGTCGGCGACGGCGCCCCCGTCGACGAAGATCCCGAGCTCGTGATCGTTCCAGCCGGCCCATCGAAGTCCGAACTGACTTGTGACGTATCGACCGCTGACGAGCGAGCCCCATGGAAGTCCAGCGATCGGCACGACCCAGGGGTTCAAGCCTCCGAGGCGTCGCCGAGTCAGGTCGTCTTCGTGTTGCCCCCAGGCGGCCCGCTCGGTCCAGTGCACATAGAAGGGAGTCGATCGCGGCCAGCCGAGTTCGAACCATTGGCGTGCCGTGATGATCGGAGCATCCGGTTCGTTGCGCGCATCGAGCGGCGAAAAGGGTCGCGTTCGAGCGCCCCACTCGTCGGTCTCGGTGCGCCAGTCGGCTCCAATGCTCGCCCCAAACGCCACGCCCCGCGTTCGCGGGAACGGATGATGGGGTTGCCACTGCGAGCGGTCGCGCTCGACATGCCAGTACGTATACGAGAGCCGGGGTTCGAAAACCCAGGGATCGTCGGGGAGAGTCAGATTCGCTCCGGTACGATCGACGCGTTGGAACCACCACTTGCGTCCCCGGGCGCTGAGCTTCAGGAAGTGTCGCTGGCCGTCGCTGACCTCGAGTGTCACGTCGGCTCGAAGATAACCGGCGTAAAATTCGCGGGCGGGTTGGCGGCGCCCCTCCCGGTAGTAGTCGGGCAAGAGTCGACCGAAGGGATACTGCCCTTTGAGCGAGGCGTCGAGGTGAAAATACTCCGAGAGTTCGAGTTGAGAGGCGCGCACCTCGAGCGTGTCGGTCAGCCACACGAGATCGAGCCGACCCGAGTCACTCAGGCCGTACCAGCGCCATTGCAGTTGCGTGTAGCCGTGACCGCCCGTGGCCCCTCCCAGCCAGACGTCCGCGCCCACCCCGGCGAACCAGTTGCGGGGCTCGTCGTCCTCGGCGGCCTCCAGGGGATCGGGGGAGGCGAGGAGCCACACGAATCCGACGACGCCCATCCACCATCGATAGGACGAGGGGAGATGCCAACGATCAGTCATGGTGTCGCGAGAGGTCTTCAGATCAGATGACCATACATACGTTCACGTCTCGATTTGTATTGTGCCTCGTCTCCTGTGACAAACATCGCCTCGAGCGTCGCCCTTGAAGATACGTGCTCCGATCGGCGAGTCCCGACGTATACGATGACCACGGAGTGCGAGTACCTGGGGCAGCGATATCCGCCTTCGAGGGTCGAGTTC
>JAQCND010000284.1 GCA_028274765.1 Bradymonadaceae bacterium | reverse complement strand
CGAGCTCACCTCGTCAATGGCTGCGTTCCTCCGAGTTCGAAGAGCTTCCGCGCCGATCGTGGCGCTGCCAGGGCCAGTGGCCTTCGGTCTCCATCTCGAGGGTAATGGCCAGGAAGGTTCGGATGAGGACGATGGCGGCCAGCAGGAGCACGGCCTGCAGGGTCTCGGCCGTGATCGAGCGAATGATTTCAGCGGCTACCAGCAGTTCCAGTCCGAGAATCAGCGAACGTCCGTTGCGGCGGCGGAGGCGAAAATAGGCCTCTTCCCACGGTGTCTCGCCCGCGATACTCTCGTACAGCACTGAGAGCGTGGCTCCGAGCATCCCGACGACGATGACGCCAAATCCGACAAGTTCAATCGTCGTAATGACGGGCTCGATGACCGGTTCGGTCTCGATCATGGTACGTCTCATCTTTTCTGATACGACTTCGCGCCCGAATGGAACGAGAAGTACGGTGACCTTTACTCTTCGTCGACCGGTTCGGAGACGGGCACGGTCAGAATGGAGCAGGGCATCTGACGCAGGACCTTGGTGGCGGTACTTCCGAGGAGCCATTTTTGGAATCCGCGGCGACCGTGCGTTCCCATGACCACGATGTCGGCTTCGAACTCCTCGACGGCCTCGACGATTGCGTCGTTCGGGCGATTCGAGACCTCGTGGGTTGCCCAGTCGAGATCGTCCAGATTGGCGTCGCGAACAATGCGGTGAAAGCGTTTGGCGTGGATGTCCTGGAGCGATTCCCGGGCCTCTCTCGGGGTGGCGGCGGGCAGTGAAGAGCCGTCGACTCCGGTCGGTGGGAAGGCATGCATGATATCGAGCTCGGCCTGCTCCTCACGCGCCAACTGCGAGGCGTGATCGAGCACGGTACGACTCGATTCGCTGAGATCGAGGGGCACGAGGATGCGTCGCCATGGTCCGAGCTCCCCCTCTTCGGCGACGACGAGCACCGGGATCTCGCTGCGTCGGATGATCTCCTCCGGAGTACTTCCGAGCAGAGCGCTGGCGATCCGATTGCGACCGGTTGCACCCATCACGACGAATTCGAATCCTCCCTCGTCGAGATGATGTCCGATGCCCTCGGCGGCGTGTTCGAGCTCGATTTCGGTCTCGAGGACGTCGGGGCGCTCGTCCTCGGGAATGACATCCTCGACAAACGCGTCGAGCTCCTCCATGGCGTTGCGGCCGTATTTTTCGGGGTTGGGCAGCTCGGAGGGGTGCTCGGGGTACCAGGTCGGCGCATCGGCTGCCGCCTCGACGCAATGCAACACGAGGAGGGGGACGTCGCGCGTCCTCGCCAGTCGGGCGGCCGTCCGCAGCGCTCGAGCCGAGGGGGCGGAAAAGTCGGTCGTGGCTAAGATGGACATGTCGAGTGCGGGGAGAGACGAGACATGATCGAGCGAGATGCCATTCCAACATCAGAGCGATTCGATGACTCGCCTCAATCGGGCATCGGCGTCGTCGGCGACCGATTGCATGGTATCGTTGTCGACCATGTCGAACATCGCCGAGGGCTTGATGATGCCCACCTGGATGCTCTCGTCCGCCTCGTCCTGCTGGACGAGTACGTTGCAGGGGAGGAGGGCCCCGAGCTGGGGCTCGCTCTGGAGGCCCTTGTAAGCAAGTTCGGGATTGCAGGCCCCGAGAATCTCGTAGTTGCGGAAGTCGACGTCGAGTTTCTTCTTCAAGGTCGCTCGCACGTCGATGTTGGTCAACACGCCGAATCCCTCCTCGCCGAGGGCGTCGGTGACGGCTGCGACCGCGTCGTCGAATCCGATATCGTCGAGTTGTTTGGTGTAGGCGT
>JAQCND010000283.1 GCA_028274765.1 Bradymonadaceae bacterium | reverse complement strand
AAGGCTCCGAGGCGTGCTCGATACGCTCCTCGAGGCGCTCGATGCGGTGTTCGAGGGCATTGCCCGGATTGTCTTCGAGGGCGTTGCGCAATGCGTGAGACCGGCGTGCGAGCGCCTCGAGCGCCTCGAGGACATGGACGGCGATACGTCGACTCTTCTGTTCGATCTCCTTGGATGCTTTCTCGCTGGCTTCCTCTCGAATCAATTTGTAGAGACGTTCGGCCTCCCGCATGTGGTGGGATTCCTCGCCGCCGACGGCCTCGCGCGCGTTCTGGATCTGTTCGACGTGGGGGTCTTCGCGCCAGCGGAGTTGAGTGGCCCCGATCCCGAGCACCGAAAACGTCCCCCAGATGCTCCCCTGGGCGAGCTGTTGGATGAAGGGGAAGTCAATCATTTCGAGAGCCCCGCTGGCGATGAGCGTCTCCGACGAGAAGACTCCCGCGCCGAAAGTGATCGCCAGCGCCGCCACGGCTCCGATCTGATCCTGGAGCTCCTGTTCGAGCGAGAGCGCGAGTCCCAGCGCTGCTCCCCCCAGCACAGCACCGAAGACGGGGTTGGGAAACGCGGTGGCCGCGATCCCTCCTCCGATCAGCCCCAGAAGAACTCGGAGAATAGGCGTCTCGCCGCCTTTCTCCGAGGAGGCCGAGAAGAGTCCGACCAGCCCGGCGAAACTGATCGCCATCAGAGCATAGGCGTGACCTCCGGCGATCGTACTCAGCAATGCCCCAACGAGGCCGGAGCTAAGCCCCCCGGCCATGAGGGCGCGCAGGTCGCGATTGAATCGTTGCTCGTCGTCGAGCATGAGAGAGGACATGGAGGCACCTCGAGGCTCGGCAGGAACGCTGGGTGGCGAACGCGGAGGTCGTATCGTTACAAACGACAGGCCTTCCTGACGGGAATGCGCCCCAAGGGGCGACATCGAGGATTCGAACCGCCCTCACGAGGAGGCCGGGGCATCGGGGCGACTCGAATACTCGGACGTTTCCTCCCGTCTGAGGAGACGTCAAAAGGACTCGACGGCTGATTTGTCACGCATGAGACGATGCCCTCGAGCCTTGTTTTTCTTGATCATCATGCGCGCCTCGGCACTGGTCGAAGGCGTCTGTTCGATCGTCTTTTCCGTCTCCGACAATTGCTGGAGCATGCGCTCGACGTATCCGTTCTCGAGCTGATGTCGACGGTTCGTTTGCTCGAGAGCGTGGCGTCGGCGCTGGAGCATCTGCCGGGCGCGCTGGGGCTGCCCGTCCTGGTACGCATTCATGGCACGATCGAGACTCTCGGCGACTTCGATCTGCTGGACGCGCGAGATCACCTCGTCGTGGCTCGCATCCTCGAGCGTCTTCCCATCGGAGGTGGCGCGCGAGGTCAACTCGAGCGAGGTGTGGGCAGGTTCCTGACGCGTTAGATCCTCGTAACTCAATGCGACTCGCACTGCTCGATGTTCGCCGCGGCTCTCCCAGTTCGTCTCGAGTTCGAGGAGGATACTTTTGGTTTCACGTCCCTCGAAGTCCGAAAGCGAGACGTGGACGCGTCCGTCGCGGACTCGGTGCGGGTACCCATGAAGGTGGGCCAGCTCCACACCTTCGCCGAGATTGATGACGACAGAGGCGTCGCGAGCGACGGTCCGCGTGAGCCCTCGGAGTTCGCGCTCGAAGATCGAGACGGCTTTCGCGGGCCGGTCGATGAAGTAGTAATGGCCACCGCCCGTATCGGCCATCGCTGCCATCAAATCCTCGTTGTAATCGAGTCCTACGCCCATGGTCGTCAGAGTGATATCGTCGCGGCGACGCGTGTTGCGCGAGAGCGACTCGAAAGCCGATCGTGACGATGGCCCGATGGTGGGCTTGCCGTCGGAGAGCAGCACCACTCGGTCGATCGTCTCGTCGGTACTGTGACGTTCGAGTTGTTCGACCCCCGAGCGCACGCCGGCGGCGATGTTGGTCCCCCCCGCGTCTTCGATCGTCTCGATCGCCTGCTTCATGCGAGCACGATTCGAGGATTCGACGGGTCGCGACGGGATCTCGACCGAAGCCGTTCCCCCGTAACTAACAATCGTCAGACGATCGCGCGGGTCGAGCATGTCGACGATCGTGCGAGCGGCTTGCTTGACGTGGGTGATCTTGGCGCCGTGCATCGAACCGGATCGATCGAGGACGAGTGCGACATTCAAGGGCGGGCGGCGGGCTCCCTCGAATTCGGAGGCGGCCACATCGATCGTACCATAGAGCGTCTCCGAGCTGTCGGTCGGCACCAACCCGTGCGAGAGTGCAGCCGTCACGTCGAGCGTTCCCTCTCGAGTCTGCTCGGTCGTCGGAGCGGATGCGTCCGTCGATGGCCCGGAAGGGACATTCGACGAACTGAAGTGATAATAAAGCGCCGTCCCGAAGATGAGGGCGACAGCGATGGCCACGAGTTTCAATGTCCGCATGATACATCTCCTCGTCGTCAAAGCTCGCGTGAGAGCCTCCGCGGCTCACCCGCTGGAAGATAGAGACGCACACAACGCGACTCTCGGTCGCCAAAGGGGCGAGGCACGAGCCCGAGACGCACTCGGTGTACGCGGGGTGGACCGCCGAACTCGAGGAGACCCGAACGTATCCGTTGCGTTCCCTCACCATCGGGGGTTCGCCGAGGGTCGACTCCGGTCGATGAGATCGCCGTTTATATATCGCATCCAGATCCTTGCCTATTCACTACTCTAACATAACCACAACCGAGAATATTCTAATCAAGGATCCGTTGTCGGGGGGCTCGTGAGATGACGCGAGATGCGTCGAAGAGGAGGGTAAGAGAGCAATCAGGGTCGACATAAACAAAACCCCCTCTTGGACGCCAAATCCGAGAGGAGGTCGAAATGCGCGATCGTTTGTGCGGCGGTTCTCCGTCTCTAAAGGGCTGTCATTTTCTCAGGAAGGTCTTGAACATCCAGAGGCGCTCCTCCTGAGCGTCGATAACATCGTCGAGGAGATTGGCCGTGGCGCGATCGCCGTGTTGTTCGGCGAGCTCGACGGCTTCGAGCACCCTGTCGTTGAGAAGCTCGATATCGTCGACGAGGTTCTCCACCATGTGCTCGGCCGACGGCACTTCGGGATCTTCGTTCAGATCGGCATTGTCGACGAAATCTTGGAGTGTCGAGTAGGCATGCCCGTCGAGCGCGAGAATACGTTCGGCGAGTCCATCGACGATATTCGACGCCTCGTTGTAAGCTTCCTCGAATTTTTCATGGAGTTTGAAGAATTCGGAACCGGCGACGTTCCAGTGATAATTTCGGAGCTTCTGGTAGAAGACCATGTAATCGGCGAGAAGCGCATTCAGCGAATCATTGAGCTCGGTCGTCATGGTGAGATCCTCCAGGGGGTGCGAGGAAGAACGGCGATGAGCAAACAAAGAGACTGCGATCTCCTCGGCGAGGGGGAACAGAGCGATTGAACCGTGCGTTCCCCGTCTCGAAGCGAGCTCCACTCGAACTAGGGGATCGCATCACACATGCAATGCAGAGTAAATCTAATTGCGATCGCGAGGACTTCAACTCGGAGAGAGTGAACAGAGTCCCAAACCTTCGCTCGGTACCGAGCGAAGGTTACCGGTCCGACATCGACGGGAATACCGATTTACTCGCCGGCGAGGGGGCTGATGTTGTGACATCGAGAGACTTCGAACCTCGACCGTCACGCAGGCGATGACGATCTCGTCTCGACGGTATGCCGAGTCGTGACTCGAGGAGAACAACGTGTGTATGCGATGGAAACCGAACCGTCGAGCCGTCCGATGCATCCCTCGTCGAAGCCCAGAGACGTGTGATCAAGTGCGGCCGAAGAGGGGCGCGAATTGTTCAGGCGGAATCGCACCGCGAGTACTCGAATGAGAGGTGACGAAGGTCGGGATGCCGGTGATGCCCCTCTCTCGGGCAGAGGTAAAGCTCGATTTGAGCTCACGATCGAGCGCCGATTCGTCGAGAACACTGCGGATCGTCGAGGCTTCGAGCCCTACCTCTTCGCCGAGGTCGACGAGCACCTCGGGATCCCCGATATCGCGTTGCTGTTGCCACAGAGCTTCGAACAGTCGCTCGTGGAGTGGCTCGAAGCGTTCTGGACGATCGCGCTGGATGGCGAGGGTGAGTTTCTGGGCGTTCCACGAGTCGAGCCCCTCGGGGACGTCCATTGACATCTCGACGTCGTATTGCGCTTTGAGCCGCTCGACGTTCGCTCGCACTCGACTCATGTAGGCCTCTCCTTTGCCGTCGTCGACATGGTCCAGCAACTCGCCATCGGCTCCGCGCTCATGGCCCTGGATGTCGAACGGTCGCCATTCGATGTCGGGCTCGAGATCGTGTTCGTCGAGATAGCTCTCGAGCGACACTTTGCCCAGATAACAGAATGGGCAGAGATAATCACTGTAGACGACGAGTGTATTAGCCTCGGGGAGATCGTTCATGGATCCGAGCGGACGGGAGTCGAGGTGGCGTGACCGACGCGAAGACGAGTGCGACGGTGAGACGTCTACGAGAGACGTGATTCGTCGATGTCTCGATTACATGCAAAACAGCAGAGCTGATCGTACTCTCGGCCCTGCGAGTCGTATCGAACGTCGTAGTCCGTTTGCATCGACCCGCAGTGCGGACATTCGATCGAGCCCGGATCGATGGCCTCCTCGTCGGGGCCGCTGCGCAACCATCCCATGTGCCGCACCACCGAGACCAGCAGCACCAGTGCGAAGGTCAGCAACAATCCCGCCCACGAGACGCCAAACGTCAGGAAGATCCCCAGTGTCCCGATGACGAAAGCCGTCAGCGAGAGGAGGAGGCGGTTGGTATTTCGACTCGTGTGGAGAGAATCCGACATGAAATCGGTGACGTGAGGAGGAATCGATACTGAGAGCTGGTTTCAGAACCTCGTCGAGGTGAGAAAGAGTAGGGCCGGCGATGCCGTGATCGCCACATCAGCCGCGGCCACAGCCCCGTTCGAGTGTGTTACAACAAGCTCCAATAGGGATCGAACGACGTTTCGGGCGTGACGGTGGGCGTGTCAGCGGTTGGCTCTCGCCCTCGAGATGTCCCGTTCCATGCTCATCCGTCGTCGTGAGCGGGTGGGATCCACATGCCATCTTCGTCTCGAGTCCACTCCGGTTCGTCATCGAGCTCGGAAGCTTGATCACGATGACGACGGCAACGTTCGGAGCAGTACTTCACGTTCTCCCAGTCATCCTCCCATTTCTTGCGCCATTCGAAGTCGCGTTTGCAGACGGGACACGTCTTGGTTGGAAGAGGCGGTTCCATCGACACCTCCACGGTTGCGAGATGCACTGATATCTCGTCCACGCCACGCTCGGCGTTCGAGACCCTGTCATCTTTCTGATGATCGTCGTCGCGCCCTGTAAATCAACCCCCTGACGTGATCGTCCTCCTCTCGATGAGCTGAGCTTCGTGACGAAGAGCGAAGCTGCGACACGAGTATGCATTCCCATCACGGAGCAGCTCGTCCCACCCGGATTCACACGTTCGAGGCATATTACTTCAGCGAGGTCGGCGAGGCGCCGAGGACCTCGTCAGGGGGAGCACAGGTGATGCCGAGAGCGTCGACGAGTGTGCCCGAGCGAGCTCGAATCCCCCGAGCGATGTGTCCGTCGGGACACCTCATGTCACCCGAAGATCCGCTTTGATGTCCAAAGAAGTCGCCCCGTGTCGTCGCTTCGATCGAGATCTCCCCCGAATCGTCGTCGGAGTTGAGGGAGCCGCACACGGGTTTGAGACCGTGCACGAAGCTTGAGGTTCGAGCGCGATAGCCCAGCAGTACTTCGTTCTCCGCACACCCGATCGTCGCTGAATCGGGACCACGCTCCGCGCCGAAATGGGGGCCTCGAACGGGGGAGGAGTCTCGATCGAGCGCGATTGTTCCGTCCGAGTTGGAGACGAGAGGTCGACACTTCGGCCGGACCCAGCCGAGATGTTGGTCGCTCTCATTGGTGTAGGCTCGAACCTCTGAGAGTGCATAGCCGACGGGACAGTCCCAGCGGTGAGCATGACCGCCGCCTCCTCCGCGGAGCGGGGGGCGAGAACGTTCGCGATCGCAGACGACCGCTTCGGCCTCCAGTGGATCCTGAGGAAACCGAAACGCATGCAGCGGCAGGGCGAGCCCGATGTTTTTCAGAAATCGTCCCACTGTCAGGGGAGCTCGCGTGGCACGTCGCAGGGTCTGCATCGGACCACAGTTCAACGCTCGACGAGCGGCGCTGATCCGATGGTCCTCGCCCTTGTTCGGTGGGCTGAAGCGAGCGACCATCCAGGGGTTGGGGAGGTTCTTTTCGTGGCCGGGACGCCCCCGGTCTTCGAGCTTCAGGCGGGCCGCGAAGGGATCGGCCAGACCGACGTGATCGACCAGATGGATCCGTGGTCCGAGGACGTTCCCGCGGATCCCCATGGCCGTTCGCATCACGGCCATCGCGATGCCGTGCTCAGCGACATCGTCTCGCAGCGCGTACGTGGTTGGGTCCGGGAACAGGTGTCCGAAGGCCGTGTCGTTTCGCTGGTCGACATGAACCACGGGATTGCACTGTTTGACTCCCTCGGGCGTGTCGGGCAACTGGCCGTCGACACAGCGATCGGTTGCGATGTCGCGGAGACGCGTCGCGTCCCGGTGATATTTCATCTTTTGATAGTCCTCGACCTCGACGGGATGGTCGACCTGAGCGACGCGGGCGTACCATCCGCGCTCGTCTCCAATGCCATGTTGGTTCTCCTTGGGGATGCGGAGCGACGTCCCGCAATACACCATCCAGATGCCGATCGCGATCGCCCCCCAGAGGCGACCCGCCGTGTGAGTCCGACTTCCCCCCGGACGATGGAGCGGAATGGCGGCGACCGGCAGGAGCAATCCAAAGAGGGGAGGCAAAAAGAGTCGGCCGTGCATGAATCCGCCTCCCACCTTGAGGACGTAGATGCCGTATCCGATGCCACACAGCGGGGGCATCAGCAACGTGGCTCCTCGCATCCAGTCGCGTGCCTCGACGGTCTCTCCAAACTGCTCAACCCAGAAGAGCAGAAGAATACTCAGCGGAAGCAGGAGTTCGTAAAACCCGAAAAAGTTGTTGAAGTAGTGGATGCCCTGCCCCCAGTGGGACTGGAAGGCCGACTTGGCGATCGCCGTATTGGGGACGATCGCCGCAAAATAGCCCATGCGGAAGATCTCGTAGCCGACGGGCACCGATCCCATGAAGGCGCCGAGTTTGATCAGGTCGAGCCACCGAAACTCGCCGACCTCTCGCCCGAAATATCCGATCAACAGGGGGACGAGGAGACCAAAGCTGAAGAGTCCCAGCTCGGGACGAACTAGCGGCCCCAGTCCCAAAAGAAAGGCACAACCGTACCACGACCATCGGGTGGGAGGAGGGCGTACCCCGGACGTCTTCGCGACGAGTCGAGCGAGGCTCCAGTACGTGACGCCCAACCAGAGCGCCGTCGCCCCCATTTCCAGCCCGGACGTGCCGTAATCCCAGGCGGGCGGCAGGACGGCATACACGCCGATGCCGAGCGGCAAACACCAGCTACGTCCGAGGGCTTCGAGCAGAGAGCTAGTGGGACGAGCGGCTCGAACCGCCCCGATGAGCGCGAACCCACTCCCGAGGAGGCATCCGACCAGACCGGCCCCGACGGCCGCATGTTCGACCCGCAATCCCAGCGCGCCGAGCACGGTCAGACACGCGATCCAGATCGGACTCGTGTAGGCTTCGACGCGTTCGCCGACGTTGAAGACTGGTCCGAACCCGTCGAGGATGTGGTGGACGATCCGGAGATTGATGAACCCGTCGTCGCTGATCCAGCGTTGTTGCCAGATCATCATGCCCAGCAGGACGAGGGGCGCCATCAAGACCAGCAACCACGGGAGATAGCGCCAGTGAAGGCGAGTCTCGGAGGGAGAGCTGTCGGTCTCGTCCATAGCTAGCGAGCGGGCGACGGGCGATCAGGGGACCAGAGGCGAACCCCGATATCTCGACTCTGAAATAGCGGGTGATCTCGAAAGTTGCAACCCGGCTCCGTGCTCCTCGTGGGCTGCCAATGGGCGTTTCCGGGACGATGAATGCCTCCGACGCTCCGATGGACGGCGAAATGCATCCCCAACGTCCGTTCCATCCAAGGCACGTCAATCCCGAGGTTCGCTCCAGACATCGCTGCGACAGCGAGATGTCCTCTCGACGCGAGGTGGGCGAGGATTGCCACGACGTGGCGCGATCGCTAACCTGTTCCGGGGTCTCCCTTGTGGAGAGGGCGGGCCTGCAGCTTCCGCGCTCTCCCTGTGTGTCCCCTTCGACCCTCGATTCCGACGACGAAGACAATCAACTGAACTCAGACTTCCGACGGAGGGTACTCTCTCATGTCGTACGATATCGAAGTTCGCGAACTCGACGCCCAGCCGGCCCTCAGCATCGCCTTTCGGTGCGAGCTCATCGAAGTTGGCGAGCGGCTCGGTGACATTCTTCCACGTGTAGCGGGATTTACCACACAAGAAGGCGGAGAGCCCGACGGTCCCCCCTTCGTACGCTATCACGCCGTCGAGGACGAGACATGCGAACTCGATGCGGGCATCCCTCTCGTCGAGCCCGTCGAGGGCAAGGGGGACATCGAAGCTACGGAACTGCCCGGGGGAGCTGTCGCCACGCTGTTGCACGTGGGGCCGTACCACGAGATTTTCGACGCCCACGATGCGCTCAAGAGCTGGATTCTCGACCGCCAGTGGTACCCGACCGGTCCCCTCTGGCATTCCTATGTCAGCAATCCGGCCGAAGCCGATCCCGGCGAGCGGGAGACTCGCGTCTACTGTCCGGTGGAATCGGCCTGATCGGCGGTCGATTCGGAGGAGGATTGGGCGCGAGCCCGAAGGCGATCGAAGCGCTCGATGGCCTCGAGTAGCCCGGAGACGACTCGGGCACGGTGGCGAGCGTGCAGCACGTCGCGCCCCTCCTCGGGGTGGGTCAGAAAGCCGGCCTCGACGATGACCGCCGGCATCATGGCCCCGCGCAAGATTTCGAAGTTCCGCTGCTTGACACCGCGGTCGACCGTATCGATCGAGTCGACGAGTTGGGTCTGGACGATCTGGGCGAGGCGGCCGCTGTATTGATGATCTCGGGCTCGGGCGAGATCACGTTGAATGACGGCGAGTTCATCCTTCTGGATACCAACACTTCTGCGTCGTCGCGGTCGGGACATGCCGGTGACCTTCGAGGCAGTCGTCGCGATTCGCTGACCTTCGTCGACTTTTTTGCGTCCGGGTACGACCTTGTGGGTGGGCAAAAAATAAGTCTCCAATCCGACGGCTCGGTTGTGAGGGGCAGCGTTGTAGTGGAGAGAGAGTAGAAGATCGGCATCGACGCGGTTGGCCATGTGCGTGCGTTCGTGGAGGGGCAGCGGAGTATCCCAGTATCGGGTCATGACCACCCGGAGATCGGGATATCGTCGCTGGAGGCGTCGACGCAGCAGATAAGCGAGCTCGAGCGTCAGGTGCTTCTCTTTGACTTGAGCGACTCCGAATCCGCCCCCGTTTTCGCCTCCGTGTCCCGGATCGAGGACGATGGTCTGAAGCGATTCGAGCGACGATGGGGAGGGGGAATCCGACAGGGACTCATCGCTCGACGTGGTGTGTTCTTTCCACCACTGTTGCCACCGATGCTCGAGGCGGTACGAAGCTCGCCTCGTTCGATCCCACATGGAGAGCAGGACCGGGAGATCGAGCCCGGAGGAGGCGAGAGGCGGACTGGCGTGGGCCACTCTTGTCATTCCCACTCCCAGCGTACAAACGGATGCCAGAAGACAAGCACAAATATAACGTCGGATGATGGCCATTGCGAGATCGAGAGCGCGGAGAGGCGACCACTCGTCCCAGGGTGAATTTGAACGTATCATGCCATCCACCAGACGCAAATAATCAGCCGAGCCGGAGCGCCATCATCAGCCGTGGGGCCAGCGCTGGTTGGACGAATTGCCTCACTCCTGTCGAAAGGAAATCTTTCGAGCGCATGCCCGCGAAGCCGCTCATGTCACAGACGTACAGGGACGTTCCAGGCGAGGTGACGCCGTGATGATTCGCCCACGGGTCGTGATGACACTCGACGGGCCGTGGGACGTTCGTCGTCTCTCCAGGCACACATTCGAGGTCGTCCTTTGGGTGTGACTCAGGTCCGTGGGATCTCGACGACGCGTTGTTTGGAGCGCCGGCGGCCCCGCCGGCCGATCATCGAGTCGGTTGACCGCAAGCGTCATGCCACGGCGTATTCCACGGTATCCGAGCGGACCCCCGTCCTTTCGGGGAAGACGGCGACGACGAGATTCCCAAGTTCGAGATGATCTCGGTATCGTTCCGTGGTCACCGGGTATGCTCTCTCGGGCACGCCTCGACTCGTCGCCTCGATCCGATCAGAACCGAAACATCGGCCCGACGTTAAAGTCGAGGTTCAGCCCCGTGTCGGGGAAGAGAATCTGCAGATACCCTTCCCCGTAGAGGGAGACGACGTCGGAGGCGTGCCAGACGAACCCCGTCCCGACGCCGATATGCATCCATCCCGGACGCACCGTGTCGCGGCGATAGCAGAAGGCGGGGCCGTTGGGATTCTGAACGATCTCCTTGTTGTTGTTCTGGCAGAATGCGCTGTCTTCGCGCTGTCGAAGGCGCAGCCAGTGGCGAAGCCGTCCGACGCCCGCCCCGATGCTCGAGAAGGCCTCGACGTTTGAATTCTGGGTGAAGAACCAGCGGTACTTGATGCCCAGCGTGCAGTCACCGGACAGTCCCGTCCCGAGACACTCCCCTCCCGTGAGACCGCGATACTGATCGGCCAGATCGGGATGGCGCTGTCGAATGGCATCGAAATTCTGAGTGGGCGAGAATTGCCATCGGGCGTAGATTCCCAGATGGGACGAGGGTGTGATCATGCCCCCGACATCCAGCAACACGTGAGCAAATGCCGGAGCCAGTCCCGGATTGATGCGATCGGTGCTCGTGGGATTCGCCGTGGGTGTTCCGCCGGGAAGAAAACCAACCCCCGTTCCAGCCGCCAGGCCCAAATAGGCGACGTCTCGTCCGCCGCTGCTCGCCGGCTCGTCGTCTCGTCGATCGTCCGGAGGGGGAGTCTGGGGCGTTCCGCCTTGCTCGCCGTCGCTCCCCTTCGCTGACGCCGCCTTGTCGGGGTCGAAATCGGAGGCACCGAGCACGGTCATCGAGTGAGGGTCCGAGCTGGTCCCCGACCGCGCGATGACGTCTCCCGTTCGATCGACGGCTTCGAGGTAGTAGGAGATTTGGCTGGTGTAGATGCGATTCCCGTCGATCTCGGCGGTGAAACGCGTCGCGTCCGCCGGCTCGAGTTCAGCCTGTTGTTTGTATGTCGACTGATCGTAACGCTTGAAGAACATGTAGACGTCCGCGACCGGCATGTCGGCTGGCGCGAAGGCCTCGACCCTCAGAGATTCGCCGGCCTGAGCCGACGTAATGGGTTCGTGGGTAAACGCATCGACCTGACGGGAGGAGCCTTGATCGTCCGAGGATGACGTCGAGGGTTGTTGTTCGGGGAGGTCAGCCTTGAGTTCTTCCATCAGCGACGAGAGAGTCGGCGTCTTGTAGGCCGAGGGGAGCGATGCGTCTCGGTCCCGTTCGATGGCTTTCTGAAAGGACGAACGGGCCTTGTCTTTGCTGCGAGTGGCGCCGTATCGAATCACCCCCATCATGACGTGCGCTCGCGCCACGACGGACGAGGAGACGTCTGCGCTCTGGCTCGCCTGGATGGCGTCTTCGAGCGTGCGCTCGGCGGCTTTGAGCTCGAGATTACCGTATTGTGTCTCGGCTTTCTCGATCATCTGCTCGATACGTTGATCCGCGCTCTGGGCCGCCACCGAGCCGGGCGTGGCCAGACCGACGAGACCGACGGTTGCCAGACCGAGCCACAAGCTGAGAGATAAAGCACTACTCCAT
>JAQCND010000271.1 GCA_028274765.1 Bradymonadaceae bacterium | reverse complement strand
AACCCGACTCGCCGACGAGGCACATACCTTCAAAGGGCAATAGTCATTCTTCGGACCGCCGTCTCCCAGCCGGCTTGCCTCGCACGGCAATCCGGTCGGCGAGTAAGGTGCATCCCTTCGAAGCAGGGGGCTCTTGGAGCGCCGGCGGCCTCGCCGGCTTGCATCGCGAAGCAACCCGATTCGCCGACGAGGCACATCCCGTCGAAGGGCAATGGTTATTACGGAGCGCCGGCATCCCTGCCGGCTTGCATGGCATGGCAATCCGGTCGGCAGGCGAGGCACATTCCCTCGAAGGGCAATGGTTGTTCTGGACCGCCGGCATCCATGCCGGCTTGCATCGCCGAGCAATCCGGTTGGTGAACGAGGTGCATCCGTTCGATGAGCCACCTCCCTCTTGGGGGAGCGCCTTTATATGGCCGAAATGCACATCCTTACCGGCAAGCCCTCTTGCTCCGCCATTGAGTAGGAGCGACGCTCTCGCCTCCCTCCGCCCCTCGCCCCGCTCACGCCGTCAACTCGTCGAGTAGATCGGCGATGGCCTGATTGGTGGCAAACAGGTCCTCGACCGGCCGATACGGATCCAGACAGATGTCGACGATGCGAGCGACCTGCCAGTCCCGATCCTCGTCGGACTCGAGCACCTCGGCGACCGGCCCCACCAGCGAACGCTCGTCCCCATCGACCACCAGCATCTCTCGCCGTATCATCTCCTGCACCACCTCCTCGCCGAGCGATTGCGCCGCCGGACCCACGTCGTCGTAGGTGGCGACCTCGTCGAGCGTCTCGGCGAGTTGGGCGTCGGAGGCGTAGATCTCGGAGACAGCGACGCTCGAGACCATCGTCTCGATCAGACGCTCGACCTGTTCGTTGCGGGCGACGTGCTCGTCGAGGATCGACGCCACCGGCCCGACCAGACGCATGCCGTCGTCACTGAAGACGACCTCCCCGCGCCGCGACAGCTCGGGGAGGAGAGCCTCGGCGGTCGTCCAGGCCGTGCGGGAGACGGCGGCCGGATCGAGGCGAACCGGAGGCGGCGGCCACCGCTGTTCGGGATCGGAGTGGAGGTGGTCGACGAGATCGTCGTCGCCCTCGGCGAGCTCGACGAGCTCCTCGGCCGAGAGCGTATCGTCGGGGGCCAGGTCCGGATCGTGCTCGTCGATCAGCACCTCGAGATAGCGCTGATGAAAGTGCTGAGACAACAGTTCCAGCCAGTAGTGACGCCTCGGATCATCGATATCCAGCGACCAGATCCGCCGGAGGATCTCGACCGCCTCGTCGCGGTCGAGCGCCGGCGGCGGAGGCGAAGGGCGCATGAGACTCCGCCGAACCAGCGCCTCCATGCCCTCCCCGCTGCTGGCGGAGTGAAACCGCATGGGCCCGAACAGACAGCCGGTCGCCTGAAAGTACTCGTCGATCAACTCGGTCGGCTGACGACTCCCACCCGACAGGGACCCCTGCGACTCGATGGCCCGACCGAGATCGACCAGCTCCTCCACCCGATTTTCGTCCAGCTCCGGCGGCTGCAACTCCTCTCTCAACTCCATTGGTCCGTCTCCACGGTGGAACGCGTCTATCGAGGTCGGCGAGTTCGATCCCCTCTTGCGGACGAAACGTCGATCGTCAGATGATACGTGTTGACCATTGCCCCCAAACGCGATTCCCTCCAAACGCATGTGCCACCAAATATACGTTTGAGGGCAGTCGTGGTTGGCGGAGTTGGCCGATCGGGAGCGTGACGTACGAGAGTTGCGCCGCATGGCCGCCGACGACGAGCACCCACTCGATCGAGCTCGACGTCGTGACTCGCCTGCTCGATGGTCGCATGATGACAGGTTCGGCCCCATTCCGGAACCGACGGGCCGGCGCCAAGGTGTGTCTCGACCACGTCCACGCCCTCGAACGACTCGCCGACAGCGGATACGGCTGGGCACGCAAAGCACTCGAGCCGGACGCCGTTTTTCTCTTCGTCTCAACCTCGGGATTCAAGGATTCGTTCTGGGAGGCCCGGCAGGAACACGACGCATACGACGTCATCGTCTGGGATCGACGATGTGTTCTGATGCGCGCTCCCGGGAGCCCAGATTCCTTAGATATGTCGGCTCCCGAGCCGAGTGCACCTCGGAACGTCGCTCCTGGAACCGCCGCTGAGCTGAGGACACTTCGGACGGTGGCACGGCGATTGGGGGAACGAGGCCCAACTCGACTCGTCAGTTCGTCCTCGGGAGAGAGGAGAGGGTGGGGCGAGGGCGATTGCATGCGAGCCACGTCTCCCCAGATACAAGCCGGCTGGGAGCCGGCGCTCCAGAAGGCGGCCAAGCCTCACGCCCCATGACACTTCTTTGGAACGCCTCTATACACGCCGTTTCATCGATCCGCATCGATGGGCTCCCGGAGATCGGCCGAAGGCAGCGACAGCACAAAGCTTCGGGCATTCGTGTTCGGATAAGGGGGCAAGCCCCATTCGTGTTCGAATAAGCGTGCTTCCGCTTCTTTGGGGCTCGGATTGACACGAGTGGGGTGAAGGGATGGCTCCTCCGACCCCTCACGAAACGCCGGCGGCCCCGCCGGCCTGGAGCGCTCGTGTCATCACGATCAAGGGAGAGCTATCGGGCGAAACATACTCGCCGATCGAAAGATTGAACGAGATCGCATGCGAATCGAGCTCTAATGCGATGGGTGTGACTCAGGTCCGTGGGATCTCGGCGACGCGTGGTTGGGAGCGCCGACGGCCCCGCCGGCCGATCATCGAGTCGATCGACCGCAAGCGTCGTACCACGGCGTATCCCACGGTATCCGAGCGGACCCTAATGCGATCACCCTGAGGGTAGGGCCGTATTACATTGACGAACCCCGCCCCCCAATGCCACGATCCGGCCGCCGAGCCTCTCTAGATTGGTCGTCTCTCGTTGCCTTTCGACGTACGTCCGATGCGATGAAAGTCACACCCATGATGCAGCAGTATCTGGATATCCAGGAGCGATATCCAGATGCGGTCCTCTTTTTTCGGTTGGGCGACTTCTACGAGGTCTTCTTCGAAGACGCCAAAGTCGTCGCTCGCGAACTCGAGATCGAGCTGACCTCCCGAAGCCAGGGTGACGAAGACATCCCGATGGCGGGAGTGCCCGTCCAGAACGCCGAAACTTATATCAATCAACTGATCGACAAGGGCTTTACGGTCGCGATCTGCGAGCAGGTCGAGGACGCCGACGCGACCAACGACCTCGTCAAGCGAGACGTCGTGCGCGTCGCCACGCCCGGCGTTGTCCTCGATACCGACAGCCTGCAGGACAAAAAATCCAATTATGTCGCGACCGTCGCCGTCACCGATGCCGGGCTCGATGCGCCGTGTGGCATCGCCTGCCTCGACGTCTCGACGGGCGACTTCCGGGTCACCGAGGTCACCCGGCGCGAGGAGCTCATCAGCGAGCTCAATCGCATTGAGCCCCGCGAGATTCTGGTGCCCGAGGCGCGGAGCTCGATGTTCGACCAGATCGAGACGGCGCTGGAGGGCTTCTTTCTGCGCGATCGCGACCTCGAGACCTTCGATTCGAGCGCCCTCCTCAAACAGCTCAATCGCGGGCCTCGTCTCTCCGAAGACCTCGATCACGACGCCTACTTTCTGGGGCGCGAGGAGGTCGAGCCCTTCTTTGCAACCATTCGCGACTTCAACTTCGAGGCGCCCGGCCTCGTCGAGCGGGCGGCGGCCGCCACGCTCGATTACATCGTCGAGACCCAGCGGGGGATCCCCTCGAACGTCCAGTCGGTCGACCCATACCGGGCCCGGTCGTTTCTCGTCATCGACGACTCGACCAAGGCCAATCTGGAGCTGACCGAGACGCTGATGGGCGGACGTCGCACGGGG
>JAQCND010000259.1 GCA_028274765.1 Bradymonadaceae bacterium | reverse complement strand
AAAATGGAGCGAACGGAGACGGGGATGAGGGTAGAGAAATTCGAGGTGATCAATGGACTCCGATTCCTCGTCCATGCGTCGACGCGCTTCCTCGAAGGGAACCTCCACCACCTGCTCGGGCTGATCGTCGGGGAGGTCGGCGTCCGATCGGTAGTGGATACGGGCGACGTTGCGAGGTCCGTATCGAATCGAACAGGTGTGGGCGGTCGTCGGGAGCACGCCCATCGGCACGACCTCTTCGCCGAGCAAGGCGTTGACGATCGTCGATTTCCCGGCGTTGAACTCGCCGACGATGGCGATCGACAGCGGGCGCTCCATCCGTTCGACGAGAGCATTGACATTCGAACGGAACGGTTCGAGCTCGGGTTCGGCGCCGATCCAGTTCTGGAGCTGGTCCAGGATCTGCTCGGCGGCCAGCGGCGTCTCCATGTGATCGGGCAGGTTCCAGTCCGGCGAGAGTGCCTCGAGGGCCGACGTGCGGACTGTCTCGAGATTCGTCCGGAGTTCGTCGTCTTGGACGTGATGTAAGCCGTCCTGTAGCGCCATCAGTGCATCGGCCGGATCGCCGGCTTCGAGCCCGAGTCGTCCGAGATCGTATTGGATGCGAGCCTGGAGGTCGGCGCGCTCGTCGCCGTCATCGACGTCGAGCTCACCGTCGGCTTCTTCGAGGAGGTGCCGGGCCTCGGCGAAGTCCTCCTCACGCATGCGACAGCGCGCCAGCCCGACCTTGGCGTCGAGATCCCAGTCGGAGGCCTCGGAGCGGAGCACGGACTCGAACTGTTCGGCCGCCCGCCGGGATGCGTCGCGCTCCAGCAGGAGGCGCCCCGCCCCGATGCGAGCCTCGTGCGGGTCGCGATCGGCGTCGTCGTCTTCGATGGCACGTTCGTAACATTCGAGTGCACGCCTCGGGTCGCCCATCGCCTCGTGAGTGCGACCGAGGAGGGTCCCGATGGAGGCGGGAGGCGCGACGGCGTCCGAGCCCGTCGCATCGTTCTCGTCGAGCGCATCGCGAGCCCGGAGGAGATGCTCCCGAGCCCGAGGGGCATCGCCCGCAGCCAGTCGCATGCGAGCTGCTCCGACGAGGGCCTCGACACGGGTATCGTCTTCGTCGAGGACATGTTCGTAGGCGTCGGCGGCCTCGTCGACGTCTCCGGCCTCTTCGGCGAGTCGACCGAGGAGGACGTGGACGTCGGCATCGACGTGGGTCGAGTCGAGAGAATCGAGTAGCTCTCGACTCTCCTCGAAGGCGTCGCGCTCGAAGAGAACTCGAGCCAGCGCCACGGTCACTTCGTGGGCGTCGGAAGCCAGGCGGCGAGCTTTGCGGAGTTCGCGCTCGGCCTTGTCGAAGCGCTCCTCCTGGAGATAGACACGACCGAGCCCGAAGCGGAGATCGAATTCGAACGGAGGAGCGTCGGACGTGGCGAGCGCGCGATTGTAGTGGACGCGAGCGCTCTGAAGATCGCCGGACTGCTCGGCGGCCAGCCCGGCATAGAAGTGCGAAGCGGGCTCCTCGCGTCGTTCGATGGCCTTCTCGAACCGATCGCGAGCCTGGTCGTACTCGTCGCGATACAGATGACACAATCCCGCCAGATGTTGAGTTCGTGCCAATCCGGGATGCCGGTCGGAGGCCCGTCCCAGCAGTCGGAGGGCTTGCTCGTGGTCCCCTCGCTCGATGAGGCGATCGGCACGATCGAGGAGTCGTCGAACATCTTCGGGGATGAACACCTCGTCGAAAAAGCCCTCCACGCGGTCCGTGATGTCGTCGAACAGTCCCATGGATATCCGAGGGTATCAAGAAGCGTCGCTCGCGACCGATCGAACGGGGATGAACGTCCATGCTTACATCTGTCGAACGTCGACCGAAAATGCAAGGGATGTTCCGCCAGGACGATCGCATTTGAACATGTCTTCCCTCGTGGCGGCCCCGCGCCTCTCTACAAAGAGCCGCTGACGCGACGGGCCAGCAAGTTGCTCATGTCACAAAAATATAAAGGCGCTCCAGGCGTCGATCGCACCTCGTCTCTCCTCGACGCCTCCTGGAGCGTCCCTGTACGTTGTCCGGAAGTGAGCGGCTCGCCGGCTCACATCCGCAATCGTCCCATCCTCATGGGTGTGACTCAGATCCGTGAGATCTCGACGACGCGTGGTTAGAAGCACCGGTGGCCCCGCCGGCCGAGCGTCGAGTCGGTCGACCACAAGCGTCGTGCCACGGCGTATTCCACAGTATCCGAGCGGATCCCATCCTCACGCGATTGCCCCAGATCGGAATAGGGCTTGAAATTGAAAATTGGTTTCATTAACTACCGGTGTTGCCAAGGATGCACCCTCATTCTTGGCATGTATGTCGATATATTCGATGAATGAAAATGATTTTCAATTTCGGAACACACAACCCAGCGAATGTCGTCCATGATCAGTCCCCCCAACCCCCCATCTCGGCGACGTCGTTTCGTGACGTTCCTCCTTTCCTCCCGCTCGATGCGAGGCATGGTCGTCTGCCTGGCAGGGTTGCTCTTGGCGGTTTGGGCGCCGACTGTCGCGGCGCAATCCTCCGACGAGAGCCATCCATCGGCCGAGGAAAAGGCCGGGTCGACCGAGGAAAACGCCGAATCGGACGAGGACGAGACGGCGAATCCGGAGTCGAACGACGAGGAGGACGAATCGGAGTCGTCAGCCGACTCGACGTCCTCCGACGAGCCGGTCACACTCGGTCAGCCTCCACTTCCGGAGTCCCAATCGAACTCGTCGTCGGGGACGGCTTCCTCGTCGGGCGACGAGACCGTCGCTGTCCCGGAGGTCGACGTCATCGGTCGAAGTGAGAAGGACGTCGAGTCCGTGCCGGGATCGGCCGACGTGGTCTCCGAAGAAGATCTCGACCAGCAGAAGGCGCTCAACGCCAACGAGGCTCTTCGGATGGTGCCGGGGGTCCACGTCCAGCCCGAGGAAGGCATGGGGCTTCGACAAAACATCGGTATTCGGGGACTCAATCCGACTCGAAGTCGCAAGGTTCTCGTCCTCGAGGATGGCGTCCCGATCGCGCTCGCCCCGTACGGCGAGCCGGAGATGTACTACTCGCCGCCGGTCGAGCGCATGTCCCGCATCGAGATCGTCAAGGGGAGCGGCTCCATCCTGTTCGGGCCTCAGACAATCGGGGGCGTCATCAACTATATCACGCCCCAGCCGCCAGAGGATTTTACCCTCGAGGCTGAGACGCGCGCCGGGACGCACGGCTACTATCAGGGGGAGCTGTCGGTGGGAGGCACCGAGGGTCGGATCGGATACTGGCTCAAAGGCATTTACCAGCGCTTTCAGGGTCATCGCGATCTCAACCTCGAGATGACCGACATCACGAGCAAGTTCCGCCTTCAGCTCGACGATCGACAGTCGCTGAGTTTGAAGTTCAACGTCTATGACGAGTGGTCGCGCTCGACGTATCTGGGCCTGACGTCTCCCCAGTACGAGAACAATTCGTCGGCCAACTACGCCGACAACGATCGCTTCAAGATCCGCCGATACGGCCTTCAGGCCACCCACGCGGCGACGCCCACGCCGGATCTGCTCATCGAGACGCGATTCTACGGCCACAACATCCAGCGCAACTGGCGCCGTCAGGATTTCGACCGCACGGCCTCCTGTGAGGGCGACAGCAGCGACTGTTACGTCCGCGTCATCAACGGCCGGGGTGAAAACGTCGTCAACTCCCCCTCGGCGTGGCCCAACGATCAATCGGGCGTCTTCTTGCGCGACTCGACGGGCAATCGCAATCGCGAATTCACCGTCGGCGGCCTCGAGCCCCGCGTCACCTGGGATTGGGACCTCGGGCCGGTCGGCGGCGAGCTCCAGGCCGGGACGCGGGCTCACATCGAACACACGCGAGAGCGACGTCTCAACGGCAACACCGAGATCAGCCCGGCGGGGACGCTCCGCGACGACGACGAGCGTATCGGACGGGCGCTCGCGGCATACGCACTCAACACGTTCCAATTCTTCGACGACGATCTCGAGCTTTCGCCGGGGCTTCGCTTCGAGAGTCTCTGGACCGAGCGCACGATCTATCGGACGCGCGTCGACGGCGAACCGACCGATCTCGACCCGCCCGAGACCAACACGAACCAGTTCCAGGCGCTCATCCCCGGCGTGGGGGCGTCGTACAATCTCGTCGATCCCCTGACGTTCTTCGGCGGCGTCCACCGCGGGTTTTCGCCGCCCCGCACGAAGGACGCCATCACCAAAGAGGGCGAGAAACTCCAGCTCGAATCGGAATTCTCCTGGAACTACGAGCTCGGGGCGCGCCTCCGCAAGGGAGACTGGCTGCGCACGGAGGTCGCCGCCTTTCTGCTCGACTTCCGCAACCAGATCATCGCGCCGGCCGAGGCGGGCGGAGCGGTCTCGACCGATCCTGAATCTCAGGACACGATCTCGCTGGCCGACGTCCAGGGTGGTGAGACGACCCACCGGGGCATCGAATTCGGCGGAACGTTCGATCCGGCCGCGTTCGCCGACCTCGGCTTCAATCTCCCGTTTTCGGTCAACTACACCTTCGTCGACGCTCGATTCGACGAGGGCTGGCAGCAGGCCATCAAGGGCAACCAGCTTCCCTACGCGCCGCGGCACAAGCTCGCCGGTCGCGCTCGCTTCAAACATCCCATCGGGCTGTCGCTCCAGGTCGACGGCGACTGGGTGAGCGGCCAGTACACCGACAAGGTCGAGACCGTGCAGTCGGGGCCGGCCGGGCTGGTGGGATGGATCGAGTCGCGATTCATCCTCGACGCCAAGGTCTCGTACACTCACGAGCCTTCGGGGGTGTCGGGCTTCGTGGCCGGCAAGAATCTCCTGAACGAACAGTACATCGCCTCTCGGGCGCCCCGGGGCATCAAACCCGGACTCTTCCGTCACGTCTATGGAGGACTCAGCCTCAAACTTTGAGATGCGTCATTCGTCGTTCATCGCCATTCGACTTTCACGCTGCAAGGTGAGTACTACGATGCCACGTTCACGATACTCTGTTCTCGTCGTTCTGCTCGCGTCGTTCGGGCTCTTCAGCTGCGGCCCACCCGATACCTTCAACCGTAAACAGATGTTGCGCAACACGGGTCAGCAGGTCATTCAGCCGACTCACGACTCGCTCGACTCGAAGTCCTCGGCGCTCGTGGGGGTGACCTCCAGCTTCTGCGAGGGCGACAAGACCTCCGATCAGCTCGAGAGCGCGCGCCAGGCCTGGAAGGAGCTCCAACCGCCCCTCAAACAGATTCGCGCCTGGTCGTTCAACATGAGCCCCTATCGCGGGAGCTCGTTCGACGTGCTCTTCTACAAGGTCGATGACACACCGGCCTTCGGCGACAACATCGAGGCGGCGATCACCCGGGAGGGGACGTACCGCGAGGACCGCAACGGCGACGGCGAGCCGGATGAGCCCTTCGCCGACAGCGACGATGCCACCATCGACACCGACTGGATCGCCGGGCAGGACTACCGACGCCACGCCAAGGGATTCGCGGCGGTCGAGTATCTCCTCTTTGGCTCGCCCGACGACACGGAGACGCTCGCCCTCTACCAGTCCGGTGAGCACGCCTCGAGGCGGTGCGACTACCTGACGGCGGCGGCCGAGCACGCCACGGGCGCGACGGACGACTACCTCGAGGCCTGGTCGAGCGACGGCGGCGACTTCATGTCGGTCTTCATGCAGCCGACCTCCGACGATATGGACTGGACAACCGTCCAGGATTCGATCAACGCGATGGTCTCTCAGATGGTGTTCGTCAGCAAGGACGTCCTCTCGAAACGCGAGCTCGGCGGGCCGATGGGCCAGCACGCCAACAACGCCAAGATCCCCAACCGCGAGGCCTCGCCGTACGCCAACTATTCGGTCGAGATGTTGAAAGCCAATCTCGAGGGGCTCGAGAAGATCTACTCCGGCGCCGACGGCAAGAACCTCGCCGACTTCACGAAGTTCCGGAAGGGTTCGGTCCATCAGCGCGTGAAAACTCGCCTCTCGAAGGCCAAGTCGGCGGTCGACGCGATCCCCAAACCGCTCTCGGAGGCAGTCGAAAACTCGCCTGACAAAGTCGAGAGCGCCCAACAAGCGATCGACCAACTCGCCTCGGCCATCGAATCCGACCTGAAGACGACGCTCGGCGCGACCACCACGAAAGTCGTCGTCGACAACGACTGAGCCTCTACCTGTCGCCGGAGTCGACCCTCGAGGTCGGCTCCGGGGGTACACCCGGTTGTCAGCCATGTGGAATCGACTCCAAACACGTCTGTTCGAGCCGATCGACGCCGCCTCGCTGGTGGCCTTTCGGGTCTTTTTCGGCGTGATGGCGTCGATCAGCGCCCTGCGTTTCTTCTACTACGACTGGATCGATCGCTTCTTCTACGAGCGCGATGTGTTCTTTCAGTTCGTCGGGTTCGAGTGGCTCCATCCCCTCCCTCGCCCCGGCATGCATCTTCTGTTCGGGGCGCTCGCCCTTCTGGGACTCTGCATCGCCGCCGGCCTCTTCTATCGACTCAGTACGACCCTGTTCGTGCTGGGCCTGACCTACGTCGGACTCGTCGACACGACGAACTATCTCAACCACTACTGGTTCGTTCGATTCGTCGGATTCTTGATGATTTTCATGCCTCTGGGAGAGTTCGGCTCGCTCGATGCGTGGCGGCGCTCGTCGGGGTCGACGACGAGCCGCATCTCGGCCTGGTCGCTCTGGACGCTGCGCGGACAGGCAGCCGTGCTCTATCTGTCCGCTGGAGCCGCCAAATTGCAGTGGGACTGGCTGATGCGCGGGCAACCGATGGAGATCTGGCTGTCGGCCCGGACGTACATGCCAGTGATCGGGCCGTGGTTGGCCCTCGACTGGGTGCCTCAGGCGATGTCCATCGCCGGCGCCATCTTCGATCTGACGATCGTCTTTCTGTTGCTCGACCGGCGCACTCGACTGTGGGGCTATCTGGCGGTGGTCGGCTTCCACGGAATGACGGCCTGGCTGTTCAACATCGGGATGTTCCCGCTCATCATGATTGGGCTCACGACCATCTTCTTTGAACCCGACTGGCCCCGGCGGCTGGCGCCCCGGCTCGTCGAGGCCATCGGGCTTCCCGAGCCTGAGTACGACGAACGAGTCCCCCCGAATGCCTCTCGGGCTTCGGACGTGGTGCCCACTCTCAACCGACGTCGGGCGATTGCGGTTGGACTTGGCCTGTGGTTCGTCTTACAGACGGCACTGCCGCTCCGACACCTGGCGTATCCGGGCGATGTCAACTGGACGCGCGAGGGGTTTCAGTTTGCCTGGCGGGTCAAGCTCGTCGAGTCGAGTGGGTTCCTCAAATTTCGGGTGCGCGACGCCGACTCGGATCAGACGTGGGTTGTCCACCCGAATCGATATCTGGATCGACGTCAAATCGAGGTCGCCTCGGTCGATCCCGCCAAGATTCTGCAGCTCGCCCATCACATCGCCGAGGACTTTCGAGCGCGTGGCCACGGCGACGTCGAGGTGCGAGCGGATGCCAGGGTCGCCATGAACGGTCATCCCTCTAAGCGGCTGAGCGACCCCGACGTGGATCTGGCCGATCAGCCGCGAACGTGGGGCCATGCCGACTGGATACTGCACTGCAACCCCCCTGCGCGTCGGACGAAGGGGAACGGTTCGGGAGGTCGAACCGGTCCGCATCGTCCTCCGTGGCAGTCGCCGCTGATCGAGTCGTTGTCCTGTCGTCGTCATGAATCTGCCTCGAGCCCTCGCCATATCGGTCGCGCTCCACGCGGCCTGTCTCGGGGTGAGTCACGTCTACGACGTGCGACAGGCAAGTGATGAGACGATCGAGTCGCCCGAACCCGATTCCAATTCGGCCA
>JAQCND010000258.1 GCA_028274765.1 Bradymonadaceae bacterium | reverse complement strand
ATGGATGCCGCGATGCAACGACAGAGGGACGCACGTCCGAGTGGTCCCCTGCATCCCGCTCGCGTGGCGAGATGCGAGAGTTGAGTTCGGCTCTCCGGTGGCGGAAGCCGCATCGGCGGTCATCTCGGTTTCTTGGTTCCGTACTTGCTCCGACCCTGGCGGCGCTCCTGGACGCCGATGGCGTCGAGCGTACCTCGAATGATGTGATAACGCACCCCGGGCAGGTCCTTGACGCGGCCACCTCGAATGAGCACGACACTGTGCTCCTGCAGGTTGTGGCCTTCGCCGGGAATGTAGGCGGTCACCTCCATTCCGTTGGTCAGCCGAACGCGCGCCACCTTTCGGAGCGCGGAGTTGGGCTTCTTGGGTGTCGTCGTATAGACCCGCGTACAAACCCCGCGCTTCTGAGGACATCCCTCGAGCGCCGGTGCGTCGGTCTTTTCTTCGACTTTTTCGCGTCCCTTTCGAACGAGCTGGTTGATCGTCGGCATCTCAGTCGATCCTGACTCACTCGTTGCACATTTGGAAGACTCATCGTGTCGGGCCTCGCAAGGCGACTCGACCCGCATGGAGCGTCTCGAATCCGCCTCATGGCGAATCGAACAACTCAAAGCAACCCGAGAAGCCGCGAGATTGCGGCATCCTATACATACTAGACGCCTCGTCAAGGGCGACTCGGGGCTCGTCTGTCGATTTAGAGACGGCGAGTGGACGTCGCGTGCGAAGCAACAAAAAGGCTTATAGAGTTTTCACCGAGCGGTCAAGGGATTTCTGCCAACTCCCGAGGGCCATCGCATTAGAGGTATAGACAACACGACGAGACGCGCCCCTCCGTTTGAGTATACGCCTTGTCGCCTCGCTCCTCCCGAAAGGGAGTCGCACTGCCGTAGCCAGCATCAACCCGACGCTCTGCCAGCAAGGAGGCTCATGTCAAAGACATATAAAAGCGCTCCCGAGGGAGATGAACTCGTTTATCGCTCGACGCCTTTTTGGAGCGCCCCTGTACTTCCTCCGGAAATGGGCTCCCAGCCGGCTGAGCACGAAGAGAGCCTGTTCAGATGCGATCGCCCTAGCCCACTCCCCCTCTCTCCTTCGAGCCCCCGAATACAGAAGCAAGGGAATGCGACCATCTCCACCACTCGAGTTCGATCGACGCAACCGCCCCTCCGATCGAGCCGATGTTCATCCCCGAAAGACTTCTCGGTAGTCGTCGGGATCGTCGAGAAAGAGCCGAGCGGGAGCCCCCAGCTTCCCCTGGCGCTCGAGCCAGGCGTGTCCCTGGAGCTGCTCCCGGCGCTGGAATCCGACGACGACCTCGGCCTCGATTCCGCGACGTGCCAGCCAGATTCGGGAGGCCAGCGCACGGTGGAGACACCTCGCGCCCGGGATCCACTGCGAGAGGGACTGGGCCGAACGGCGTGCCCCCCCCCATTCGGGCGGCGTGGCATCGTCCGAATCCCGGTCGGGGGTTGCCAGCCAGTCGGCGAGTTGTTCGGCGACGTCGAGGAGAATACGAGCGTTCGCGCCGATCGAGAGGGCACGAAACAACAAGAGATAACCCGCCATCTCGAGATCGCGGAGCCTCAGCGTGGCGATCATGGTGCATCTCCCATGGCATCGACGAGAGCATCGACATGTTGTGGAGAGCCTCCGGGGTCTCGCGCGTATGTCGCTCGATAAATGGGGATCGACCGCGCGAGCTGGCTGGCGAGCTGAAATCGACGCGCTCGCCAATCTGGAGGTACCGAGTCGAAATCGAACGTCTGCTCGAGGAGTGTCGTCAACGCCTCGCTCCCCTGCAGGCGTCTCCATTTGAACTCGGGCGTCTTCGACGGAGCCGTGCCTCGCAGGTGGATGATGCCGCGGAGCGGGGCTCCGGACGACGCGAGGTGATCGGCGTCGAGTCGAAACCAGCGCTTGGCAATCTCCGGATGAATCGAACCGTCCTCGACGGCTTCGGGGATCGAGCCCGGTCCTCGCTCGAGGCGGAGGGCCGGCGCACCACATGCGACACGAAGGTCGTCGACGGAGACGACCGCCATTTCGTCCGACAGGGCTCGAGCTCCGTGGCGCCGGATACACTCGTAGACAGTCGACGACTTGCCGGCTCCCGTCGAGGCAATCAACAGCCAGGCCTCTTGGTTCCAGACGATGCCGCCCGCGTGCAGTCCGAGAGTGCTCACCCCTGCGGCCATCGCATAGATGGGGAGCGCCAATCGCTCGAGGACGTGAAACAACGGGAGCGGGCCGCGCCTACCGTTCGCTGCATAGCGAATGCGCTCGTCCGGGGGGAGTCGAATGTCGAACCACCATCCCCCGTATGCCAGCAATCCGCCCGACGATGTCCACGTGCCGATCTCTCGAGACACACGAGAGGCATCGAGGTGTGGAGCGTGTTCGAGACGGACCCGATGGCCCGCCCGATCCTGATCGATGCCGAGGTGCTCGAAGGGAAGCGAGCAATCACTCACGACCGTGAGGCCGAATAGCCCATAGGCTTGCTCCTCCGTTCTGTCTGTGACCTCTATCATCATGCGCTACACTCGCGCTCATTCTCGAATGATCTCGTTCGTCCGTGGGTATGATCTACCACCTCTGATCAGGGGGTGCAATGGCGGTTCGCGTTTTGGACAAGAGCGGTCTGATCACGGGGCATCGCCGCGTCGACAGTGGTGACTGGACCACCGGATCGCCCCCTCATCTCGAGACCAGGATCGCGAGATGGAGAGCCGTCGCCATACGAGAAGACGAGGGGGGAACATGCCC
>JAQCND010000243.1 GCA_028274765.1 Bradymonadaceae bacterium | reverse complement strand
ATGATCCAAGCTGGCGAGCCGCTCGGCGCATGGCAATCATCTCGGCATGAGCCGCCGGATCTTGCCAGCTCTCGCGACGATTGAATCCTCGGCTGATCGGCTCGCCGTCGCGAACAACGACAGAGCCGACGGGGACTTCGCCGACTTCTTTGGCCTCTCGCGCTTGATCGAGCGCGGAACGCATGAAACGACGGTCGCGCTCGTCTGTCGAAACCTCGGAGGCGTCGGAAGTCATAGAGTCCGGGGCCGAGAACAGGCTCGATCCTCGAGAGATACGGCCCGTCTCGAGGAGACGAGCCGATCGTCTCGGGGAACCATCAGCGGAGAGAGTGGGATTCGAACCCACGGTACCCCGTATGGGGGTACGCTTCCTTAGCAAGGAAGTGCCTTCGACCACTCGGCCATCTCTCCCTGAAAGAAAGCGCGGAAGGCATATGCTCGACATGAGCAAGGTCGTTCCGCGCATCGCGGAGAACGCCGACTCCGTCGAGGAGCCATGTCTCCGCAGAGCGCCGATATTCTTTACACAGAATATCAGCCCGATCAAGGGCTTTTCGTGTATCGGCGCCTCGACGTCGAGGCGTCCAGTCGCTCTCCCGTCCGAGAGACGAGAGAACGGAGGAGGTGGGATTCGAACCCACGAACGCCGCAAGGACGCTGCCGGTTTTCAAGACCGGTGCCTTCAGCCACTCGGCCACTCCTCCTCGACGTCGAGAGGGGAGCCCGGTCGACCCGAGATCTCCCCACGATGTCGGAGAGACGTACCCTACAGATTGCTCGAGAGGCGTCAAGCCTCAGACGAGTGACAGCCCGGCGATTGCATCGAAGTTCATCCCCCAGAGAGGTGAATCGGTCGGCGCCTCGCCGTCCCGATGGGGCAATGGGAGTCGACGTCGAGGAGGCATTACAGCGCATCGACTAGCGTCTCGAGCGGAGGAGCGTCCGTCTCTTTGCGAACCCTGGAATAGATCCGTTTCAGGTGGCGATGGGCGCAGATGGTCTCGGCGATATGGCGGCGTTTCTCGGCTGAGGCCTCGTCGGGCCAGAGATTGGAATGCTGGAGAGGATCTCGTCGGATATCGAAGGCCCTCAATCCCTCGACGTTGGTCGCGACAAATCGATTGTTTCCCCGAAACAGTCCAAATCCCTCATTGCTCCACTTGCGAAAATCGGAGGTGATGTACGCGTCGGGCGGAGTTTGCATGAAAAACGTATCGAAATTGGCCCAGTCGAAGGTCGTCGAGTTCCCCATCGTCGTGTGTGCACCGGCTGCTTCGAGCCACTGCCAGATGAGAGGAGCTTGCAGAAGCACATTTTTCGAACGATCGATCGTCGACTGGAGACGACGATGTCCCCATCCGATGGCCGCCCACAACGCCAGCCCAGCCCCCATACTCGCGCCCATCATCGGGGCGTCGAATTCGTCGACAGGGGAGCGCACCCACAACGCAACCACAACCAACATCTGAAATCCCGCCCATGTCACCGACCAGTATGCGTGGCGCCTCGCCATGTTGCCGAACTGGGTAAGCACATCTTACAACGAGCTGGAGGTCTTCAGATAGAACAGAGATGCAATCGAGAGACGAATGTAGCAACTCGTCGGCGAACTGATTCGACGCGTATCGTCCGAGCCTCGTTCCTGTAGCATCAATGGGAGATCAATCGATGCGTGGCACCATGTCGGGCGCGCCTCCCAGACATGTAGGCTCGTCTGCTCACAGCCCCGACATCCTCCCCCTGGATGTCTCAAATTAGTATGCCAAATGGAGAGCCCTGTATATCAAAGTCGAACGGGACGCGGATGAACCATTCGCGACGATCCCATCTCGCGATTGGACGGATTCGTCGCATCTGTTGTATGACGATGAACGATGATGATGTATGTCCCCTCGACTCTCGCCGCTTCGAGGGCAAACTCGACGATTCTAATACGCATGTCAACGCGGAGTACGAGCTGATGAATTGGATACGACTCGGAGCGTGTGCGCTTGCGATCGGATTATTCGCCCCGGTCTCAGTTTCGGCTCAACCGGGCGCGTCCCCCGAGGCGGACGAAACGGACCCGAGCGAACGTTCGAATGGCGATCGCGCCGCCGATCAGCCGTTGTCGGAGGCGCCGGATTTGGACGAGGACGTGGATGAAGAAGAGGCCGACGACGAGGACGTGGATGAAGAAGAGGCTGACGACGAGGATGAAGAAGATCAAGGGCGAGGCATGGTCGCACTCAGCTCCGATCCCGACGGAGGAGGAGTAGTTGTTCGGTCGAACACCGACGACGAGACGCCTCCGTGGCGACTCGCGATCGGCGGCTACATTCGCACGCAATATACGGCTATCCAGAACGATCCGAACGTCGGCTTCGTCGGTCGACACGACGGCTTCCAACTCGCCGACGCTCGTCTCGCGCTCGACGGTCGACTCGCCTCCGGCATTGGATTCGAGTTCGAGTTCGACGGAGCCTTCGAGCGCGACACGGGCGACGTCAACGACCCGAACATCGAGCTGGATACGCGCACCAAAGATGCCTTCATCTACTATCGACCGATCCCCGAGTTTCGCGTCTCGGTCGGTCAGTTCGAGCCGCCCTACGATCTCGAGGAGCTCCTCCCCACCGAACATTTTCTGTTCATCGAGCAATCGGTCGGCAGCCGTGGCGTCCAGAACATCGAGGGCTACAACGTCGAGGGCATCTCTCGAACACGAGAGATCGGCGTGCGCCTCGATGGCAAACCCTACTATCCCTTTGCGTCGGGCGACGACCCGGAGAGTCTCGGCTTCAGCGCCAGCCTCGCCGCTACCAACGGGCAGCCGATCAATCGTGGCCTCAACGACAACGACAAACTCGCCTATTACGGGCGAGCCAATCTCCACTGGGCGGATCTCGTCCGACTCGGAGGAGCTTATTTTCACAACGATCGCACCGTCGGCGAACGCCCCGACCGCGTGGGGGTGACCAAGACGGGATGGACGGCCGATCTGCTAGTCGACGTCATCGGCATCACGGTCTTCGGGAGCATCGGCTCGGTCAACGACGAATACGGTCAGGCCGAGGGGCTGCCCGACAGCGATCAGACGCGTCTGGCCTATCAGGCTCAAATCGGATATGAGGAGCCGTTTCTCGGTTTCCAGCCGATCTATCGGTACGCTTACTACGACCCGACCTGGAAGGTAGAGGGCGAGACCAAGGGACTGAATTTCGAAAACGACGCCCGCACGCATCATACCGTCGGCCTCAACTACAACGCTCAGATGTATCCGATCCGAGTCATGCTCAACTACACGTTTACGCAGGAACAGCCCGCCCGTGAACTGAAAAACAATCGTTTCGATGCCGCTCTCCAGTTGAGCTGGTAAGTGCATGATGGGAGCGAGGGGCTCTCCTCTCTCATCGTCGCTGAGCTTCGACTTCTTTTGGACGACGTGTTCTCATGGATCGACAGCGCAGTAGTCGCAGTTTGGCCGAGCACGTGCTCCTCGGGGCGATCGCGCTCGGATGTCTCGCCGGTGTCGTCTCGCTCTCCGCAAGTTGTGGCGATCAGTCGTCGTCGAGCTCCTCGCAGTCGCGCGCTCAAAAGATCACGAATCGGCACGATCTGATCGGTGGTCTCAATGCTCTCGGCGAGGTGGGAGACTATCTGTTGGCAAATGATCAGGTTCGCCTGATCGTCCAGGACAAGGGATTCAATCGAGGCAACGGTCTCTTCGGAGGATCGCTGATCGATGCCGATCTTCAACGACCCAACGCAGAAGGCGAGGTCCTCGGCGGCAACGGACACGACACGTTCGGTGAGCTCTTTCCCGCTTTCTTTCTGGAAGTCATCGATCCCGAGCAGGTGAAGGTCGTCAACGATGGAGGCGACGGCGAGGCGGCCGTCGTCGAGGTCAGTGGACGGGGCGGCGAGTTTGTGACGATGCTCCGGTACATCAACCAGGTGATGGTCAACAGTTACGACCCGGAGATCGGAAAAGTGATCGGTGACATCTCCAGCGGTCAGCCGACGCCTCCGACCTCCGACAAGCGGCCGCTCGTCGAATTCAAAACGCGCTACATCCTGGAGCCCGGCGCGAGGCACGTCCGCATCGAGAGCACACTCATCAATCGAAGTACCGAGACGCTAAACTTCCCCAACAAAGACGTACTCAGCGGTCTCCAGCGTTTCATCGATCTCAACCTGGACAACTTCACGATTCCGACGGGGCATGTCCTCGGGCTCGGCGCGGTCAACGACATCTTCGTGCCGGGGATCGGTTACGATCTCCGCTGGGGGCTCGAGGAGGCCTACCGTCGAGACGTCGAGCTCCCCGCGCTTCCGGGGCATCTGACGGAGTTCGTCGCGACCTCCAACGCCGAGCGCGACATCAGCTACGGTTTCTTCAGCAAACACAATCCAGAGACCAATTTCCCCTACCAAAAAGATCAAAGCAACGACGCATACGGGGGACGGGCGACGTCCAACGACATGCTGCTTCTGTTTTACGCCTCCGGGTTCGGCGGCGTCCTGACCAATCAGATGCCCAGCGAGCTCGCGCCGAGCTTCTGCGAGGAGGGCGTCTCAGCCGAACAGGCCTGCCAGGAGGCCTTCTCCGACTGTGACGAAGGCGACTGTGAGAAACTCCGCGAGCAGTGTCGTGCCAACTACGACCAGTGTCTCGAGGCGAACGACGACACCTCCGATCGCTATACCTACACCAACTACTTCGTCGTCGGCGAGGGAGACGTCTCGAGTATCACCAACGAGATATACGACATTCGAGACGTCGAGACCCACGAAATCCAGGGACGCGTCTTCGACGATCTCAGCGGCGAACCCGTCGACTCGAAGCTGAGCGTCCTCTTTTACAAGCCGCGCGAGGGTGAGGATGGGAGTCTCGAAGAGCGTTGTCAGCCTCAAGGCGAGCCCAACGACCGTGTCGAGCCGAGCATCTTCAATCAGACCTACACCAACGGCGAGGGATACTTCGACCTCGAGCTCCCCGCCGGCGAATATTGCTACCGGACGATCGACGACGGACGACCGCTGAGCGACTACCAGTCGTTTCGCGTCGAGGAGGCCAAGTACCTTCGGGCGAAGGCCGATTCGCGTGCCACAATTCAGGCTCGCATCGCCAACGACGAGGGTATCCCACTTCCGGCCAAGATGACCGTCGTGGGCACGCACGAGTACCGGGACGATCTCCCGAAGCGCGACTTTCTCTACGACCTCGAGGCTGGCCAGCCCTGGAAAACCAGCGACTTCGAGGAGGATCAGAAAGATGATGCCTCGACCCGCCAGTACATCGAAGCCGTGACGTATTCGGGGGCCGAAGGCGAGCTGTCGAAACATCTGCGCCCCGGCGAATACACGCTGTATTTCAGCCGGGGGCCGGAGTACGGGCTGGAGACGCGCGAGGTGACCCTCGAAGCCGGTGAGACCGCTCGCATGAACATCGGGCTCGAACAGGTCATCGAGACGCCCAACTACATGAGTGCCGACCTCCACATGCACGCAGCGGGCTCGATCGACAGCGGGTTGAACTACGACGATCGTGTCATCAGCATCGCCGCCGAGGATGTCGAGGTCGTCGTCTCCAGCGATCACAACTACGTCTCCAATTATCTTCCCTACATCCAGCGCAACGGGCTCGAACCCTGGATGCAGAGTGTCGTGGGCGTGGAGCTGACGACCTTCGAGTTCGGACACTTCAATGCCTTTCCGCTCGACTACGAGGTCGGCGAGATCACCCGAGGATCGGTGCCCTGGCAGCGTATGCCTCCTCAATCGATCTTCGACGAACTCCGATCGCAGGGCGCGATCTCCCCCGACGAGACCATCATTCAGGCCAACCACCCGCGCGACAGCATTCTCGGGTACTTCGGTCAATTCGGGGTCGATGGATTCGATACCTCCGTCAAACCCGGATTTCTCAAGGGAGATGGACTCCGAGAGAGCGCGACCAACGTGCTGACTGGCGCCAGCGGCGAAGCGTACGTGCGTGACTGCCGCAGCGAAGACGTCGACTGCACGCCCGACTGCGAGGGCGACAATTGCGACGGACCACGATTCGAGACGCAGTTTAGCTGGGACTTCGACGCCATCGAGATCTTCAATGGCAAGCGTCTCGAACTGCTCCGCCACTATCGCATCCCCTACGACGCCAACCCCGACGATCCCGGAGACCAGAAGTGGCCCGAAGAGGTCTACAAGACGCTTCTCACCCGCGAGTGCGAGAACAATCTCGATACGTGTCCGGTGTGCAACGACGAGGGATGTCAGGTGCCCGAGAAGAAGGTCTGGAAGGGACCACTCGTCGAGACGTGTTGCGAGGAGGGCTACGCCTCGCCGGTCGAGGGAGCCGCCTGTGAAGGTAGCGACGGCCAATCGGGGGAGAGCGGACCGTCCGGTAACTCGTGTCCGGTGCGCGAGATCGCCCAAACGTATCTCTCCGACAAATATCCCGAAAACGCCATCCTCTGCGACGGCGGCGAAGTCGCGTATCCGGGCGGGCTCGACGACTGGTACAACATGCTCAATAGCTCGCGTGCGTACGTCGAAAATCGGCCCGGCATTTCGCAGCAGCAGAAAAACGTCTACCACCGGGTCACGGCGACCGGCAATTCCGACAGCCACCATGCGGGCAAGCCCAACGTCCGGACGCCGGGCCATCCGCGCAACTACTTCTACGCCGGAACCGACGACCCCCAGGAAGTCGAGAGTCGCGATCTGGTCGAGGCGATGCAGAACCACCGCAATATCGCGACCAACGGCCCCTTCGTGCGGATGAAGGTCAGACACGGCGAGCAAACGGCCGACGTCGGTCAGGAGCTCGAGGCCGACTCCGACGAGGTCGAGCTCGAAATCACAGTGCGCGCCGCGCCCTGGGTCGGAGCGGATCGCTTCCGAGTCATGGCCAACGGCGAGCCCCTGAAACTCGGGCAGTGGAACGACAAGGTCGAATCCTCGGAACTCGATGGCCAGTGGTTCCAGCTCGAGCTCGGCGACGACAACACGTTTCAGACGACGCTCACGGCCGAGATCGATCGCGACACGTGGTTCGTCCTCGAAGTCGAGGGCGACAACAATCTCTTTCCGGTCTATCCGCCCTCGGAGGTGCCCCGCATTCCGTTCGACGAGATCATCAACCAGATCGCGGGCTCGTTCGGATTCGGGGGCGATATCGAGGGGCTGGAACCGAACCAGACCTTCGCCGTGCGTCCCTTCGCCTTCACGAATCCCATCTGGGTCGTGCGAGATGGCGAGGGTGATGACGACGATGAGTTCACCCCGATCGAGCCCGAGGGGAATCGATGTCGGGGATCCGGGCTGAACGCCTACGATCCGAGCAGTCTCAAGGCGCCGACGCAGGGCCGCGACCGAGCCCGACATCTCCGAGAGGGCGCGCGACTCGAGGCCGCCGACGCCCCGCTGGAGTTGAACGATCCCCGGGAGGCTCCGCTGAGCCGTCCGAAGGGCGACACGCGCGATGTTCGCACGCTCTTTCGGGCATGGGGCGGTCACTAAGAGTCGACTGCTCTCACTCGCTCGGGCTGGCTTCGGGCGGGCACGCACTTCGACTACATACCACCGAACGAGCCCCCGCATCGTCTGAACCTGGGGGCATCACGACATCGAGTTTCGTTCCATTCTCTCGCCCCCACTGTCCGACGCGTCATGTCGAATTGGCTCGCCCGTTTCGTCTCCGAGCCCGATGTCACGATCAACGACATTCCGGGTCCGTCGACGCTCGAAAATCTCTTCATCCATCTGGATTTCATCCGGGATCAGTTTCGGACATATCGAGGCATCGACGAAGCGTACGGCCCCGTCTCTCAGTTCCAGCTCGGGCCCTTTTGCCTGGTGTTGGTCACCGATCCCGACGTCATCGAGGAGGTGTTGTTGAGGCGAGCCGATGCCTTCGACAAGGATACGGTTACCAAGGAGTTGTCGGTCCTGCTCGGGCGGGGACTGCTTTTGAGCGAGGACGATGTCTGGCGTCGCCAGCGCAAAATGGTCGCGCCGTCGCTGCAGCGCCGCCAGATCGCCCGCTACGCCGACGTCATGGTCTCGGAGACCGAACGGATGATGGCGGATTGGGAGGACGGCGAAACCCGGGATATCGAGCGCGACATTACCATGCTCGCCCTCCGTATCGTCGTCCAGGCGCTCTTTTCGCTCGACGTCTCGGCGCGCCTCCACGAGGTGACCGAGGCAGTCGACGACGCCATGTCGTACCTCGACGAGCGACGTCATTCGCCGTGGCGCCTCACGCCCGACTGGCTCCCCAACCCCAGAGAGCGACAGTTCGATCGAGCCAAGTCGAAACTCGATTCGATCATCTACGATCTCATCGCCTCGCGACGAGAGGGCGAACCCGGCGACGATCTCCTCTATCAATTGATCGCCGCCACCGACGAGGGCGGCGATCGCATGACCGACGAGCAGCTCCGAGACGAGGTGATTACGCTCTTTTTGGCCGGGCACGAGACGACCGGTCTGAATTTGACCTACACCTGGTATCTGCTGGCCGAACATCCTCGGGTGGCCGAGCGGCTCCGCGAAGAGGTCGACCGCGTCCTCGGCGGTGGTCGGGCTGGCGTCGAGGACGTCTCGGATCTCGCATACACCGAGGCCGTCATTCGCGAGTCGCTCCGGCTGTATTCGCCGGCCTGGAGTGTCGGCCGCGAGGCGACCGAGACGGTCGAACTCGAGGACTGGACGATCCCCGAGGGCGCCCAGGTCCTGATGCCCCAGGTGCTCGTGCATCGCGACGAGCGGTGGTACGACGATCCCGAGGCGTTTCGGCCGGAGCGATGGCTGGAGACCCCGGAGGATGAGCGTCCTCGATTTGCCTATTTCCCATTCGGGGGCGGGCCGCGCATCTGTGTGGGCAACCACTTCGCGCGGATGGAGACGATTCTGGTGGTCGCCACGCTGGCTCGTCATTTCACGTTCGAGAACGTCTCCGAACGTGAGCTCGACACCTACGCCTCGGTGACTCAGCGACCCGAGACCTCCGTTGAACTCCGCGTGTCGCGCCGCGAGGAGGCACCCGCCTTCGGATGAGACGGTCGGGTCGACGCGGGAAGAATCGGACACATGCGATCTTTCAGCTTCAATCGAACGGATGGAGCCATCGTGACGTCATTCGAGCGGAAAACCGAACCCATGACGAACATGGCGACCGCGATCGTGGTGTTCGCCGTCGGAGTGTGGGGGAGCCTGGCTCTGGCCCGATCGGCATCGGCGCACGATCTCCCTCAGGAGCGAGCGCTGCTGTTGGAGATCAAACCGGAGGGGCTCGAAGCGATGGTCGTCTATCAGGAGCCACCCGGCGAGCGCGTGGATCTGATCAAGGCGCAGTCCGACTTCAATCGCGACGGCGCGCTCACGGGGCCCGACGCCGTCGCGGCCGCCTCCGCCTGGGTCCCCCGAGCACTCCAGGGGCTGGAGTTCGAAGCCGAGGGTACAGAACTGGATCGAGACCCCCCGCGGGTCAAGTTCCGCAACGAACACAACGGAGCGCTCTCGTCGGCGATCTATCTCCGATGGGACTGGGAGGAACTCGACGCCGACGCGGAACGTACGATTCGACTGACGCGCTCCGAGGATTCGGGGACGTTCGAGACGCTGGTGCGCTTTCAGACGTCGTCGCCTCTGCAATTCACCTCGTCGTCGACGGCCGAGTCCGCGACCTCGGCCACGGGACGTATCGGACCATTTGCGCTGGACCCCGATGCCACTGTGGCAGTCACCGTGACACGCTCGAACCAAACGTCCGAGTCCGAGGCGTCTTCCGAGTCCCCGGAAGAGTCCAAGGGATCCTCCACCTCGAAGAAGGAGGCAGACTGAATGACCTTTGCTCCCCCCGACACACCGCTCAAAACGCCCCGAAGCGGAGCGTCGCCGTGCCGACGGCGCCTCGGAGATGGTCGTCGGTGATCCCCTGCAGCGAGACTCCGGCCGTATGGCGGTAGCCCCCACTGACGTTGAGGCGAATCCCTTCGACGACGTTCATTTCCAGGCCGGCCGTTGCATCGATCACGAGAAACCCGTCGGAGACACGGCGGGGCGAAAAGGGATCGAACTGGAGGCGACCTCCCCCGATGAGAAGATCCAGCGTCGGATGGAGCCCGGCATCGGTCCAGGGGGTCGCTCCGAGGACGGCCCCTCCGTAGGTCATGTCCAGATGCTCGCCCCTCCCGTCGATATTCTCTCCAAGTGCCAGGTCGTTGACGAGTCGTACGCCCGCCCCACCCAAAGAGATGACTCCGTTGAAGACGAAGGCCATGCGCCCCCCGACCATGACGGCCGTATCGTCGAAGTTCGAGGCGAGAGTGACCTGAGGCGCCACGTAGATCCCGACATCTCGAGAGGCGCCTCCTCTCTCGGAGCGTTCGGCGGACTGGCGTGTCGAGTCGGCAGTGGTTGTCGAGGCATCGGCCCCACTCGCATGATGCATCGGAGACTCCGACGAAGTGGAATCCGAAGGAACGGCTGCATCAGTCGTCGAGACGAACAACACGAGTGCGCTCAGAGTCAGCGAAGACAGCAGACCGGCATAGAGGCGCATCACACCCTCCCTGGCGCGAGTCAGCGTCGAACTGTGGCGAACTATCGTCAAACGTAACCACGACGCGACCCCCGTCCCAACTTTGGACGCGATCCAGAGAGGGCGAGACCGGACGCACTCATTCCGTCAACATGCCACTCCCAAAGTCGGCGCCCGCCTCGACACACCAGACGCTGACGGCCGTCAGATCGTCGAGCGACTTGTCGTCGGGAAGGTCGGTGACGAATCGCTCGTTGTTGAATACCGTGCCCTTGAGATTTCGGGACATCGAGTACCCCTGCTCGAAGGGATTGCTCGTCGTCGACGGATCGACCGGGGTCCCGTAGAGTTCGACTCGATCCAGTCCCGTGCCGTCGTACGAGAAGTTCTCGATGGCGATCGTACAGTTGTCGACGATCTTCGCCGTGCCGCTCACGTCGTAGTCGTCGGGCCCCTGGAGTTCGGCGGTCCATCCCACCTTGCGGTGGTCCGAGTCACAGCCGCTCGAGGCATCGTCCTCC
>JAQCND010000226.1 GCA_028274765.1 Bradymonadaceae bacterium | reverse complement strand
GATCAACGCCCGCGCTGACCGCGAGGCGGCCGTCTCCCACGACCTCGGCGAGCGCCTCCGTCAGTGCGAGATCGTGCGCAACGGGCTCGACGATCTCCTCGATGCCCTCGAGGACCGGCTGTTGCCCGACAAGGAGGACGAACAGGGGGGATTCGCCATGCAGGAGGCCGCCTCGCTGGAGCAAGACGGTCGCGACGAGCTCGAACTCCCGAATTTCGAGCGCATGCGACGAGAACGACTCCACGAATGGGCTGAGGACTACACCGAGCTGTACGCCGACTGGATCTGGCTCTGCCATCAGATCGGCGTCCTGCTCGAGCGTTCGACGGATGCCTCCTCGCTCGTCGTACGCGGGCTATCGGGGCCCTACCACGCCGTGCTGAACCACTGGTATCGCCTGCTCGTGGCTTTCGCCGAGTCTCGCGACATCGAGGTGGCCGCACTCTACAACGCCGGCGACGGATGGCACGTCTGTCGAGAGCCCTCCCTCCCCGACGAGGCCGAACGCATCGTGATCTCCGCCGAGCATCCCGGCGTCGGGGAGGCCTTTCGGCGTCTGAGTGGGTACACGTGGGCGCCCGACCCGTCGGCGGGCGGACGTCACGCCCTGGCGCTGACCGAATCGTTCGATCGCGGCACGCCCGATCCAAACACGTGGCGAGAATCCCTGCGAGACGTCTGTGAGACGCCGGACGAGTCCGAGGAGGATGTCCTCGTGGAGTATCTCATCGAGGCGGGCTATCTCCGCGATCTGCGGCGCGGATGGCGCCGAACGCTCCCCGAACAGACGGGCCCGTCGATGAAGCGGTTCGCCGATACCTGGATCCTCCGGCGGTTGACGATGTGACTCGAGAGGGAAGGCGTTTCGGGGGGAACGACGCGATGTCGTGCAATCGACGTCGCCACGGGGAGCCGGTCACGGGCGGAGCTTATGTCATCGGGACGTTCCCTAAGTACTCGTTTTTCTCGAAATGGGGCATCTCGACGGAGACGTCACGGGGCGAAAGATGAGGAGCTTTTGGAGTATCCAGGGGGGAGGCGACAGAGACGGGTGTTTGCTCGCTTGTTCCACCTGAACGATCTCTCCGTGTCGCTCGAAGACGATGCGATCATCGCCGGCATCCAACCCCACGTATCGACGAAGTTCGAAGAAGACGAGCTGTTGGTTGCGATCGGCAAACCCCTGGAGGGATTCGTCGGTCGAATGGTGGATCGTCACCGGGTCGTCCTGAAAGGAAAAGAGAGAATACCGAGACAACAAGAGGTGGTTGGAGGCCTCCCCTGCGGTGCGGAGATTGCTGAACATGGTAAAGGCCGATTCCGTCTTGAGTCCGATGTAGGGCGAGGCCACGTTGAGCACGACGATCAGGAGACAGACGCCATACGAGGGGAGGTGCATGCGGTAAAACGAATCCGGCCATCGAACCGGCCCGTCCCCCCCGAGCAAGGCCATACAGGCCATCACGAATACGACGGCGTGATAGACATCGAAGGCGAGGACGGGAACGACCTCCTGGATGGGACTGAACAGCTCGTCTTGAAACACCACGCACAGGCCGATGGTGAACACCACGAGGAGTCGGTGCCACCGAACATGGTCGGGAAGCATGTCGGGGGGAGAGCTCGGGTCGACGACGTCGTTCCAGATGCGGCGTAGTTCGTCCGTACAGTTCAAGGGGGTGAACAGGAAGAGACAGGGGACCAGCATGGCGGTAAAGTCGAACACTCTCACCGCCGGAGTGAAGGCGAGCATCGAATGAAAGGCGAGTCCGAGGAGAATTGCCCAACGCCTCGTGTATCGACTCAACAGCAGGAGGGCGACGAACGTCTCGGTGAGAATGGTTCCCCAGACGATGGGATATTGAAGCCAACTGGGCACGCCGGCGGCGCCGAGGCTCGTCAGTATGTGACCGAAGAGTTCGACCGAACAGCTCGTCTGGGGATCGAGAAAATCCACGTTGTACTTGGCGAGCGCGGCCGCCGCATACGTCACGAGAAAGACGATTCGGGCTGCCGGTTCGAGATCCTTCATCACCCGAGGGTTCGTCTCCCCCTCTTCGAACATCCCTCGGCGAACGTACGCGATGAACGCGAGCACGCCCATGAAACCGGAGAGATACCAGTGATCGGCCACCTCGGGCATGGTAGCGAGCACGTGAGTGATTTGAGCGCCACTCATCAAAAGAACCGCCCTCACCGAGCCGGGGCGGTACAGAACGGAGAGAGCTCCGATCAGCGTGAGCCAGGCGGTGAGCGCCTCCCATCCGAACGCACTCGGCACGAGCGAAAAGTCGACCTTGTTCAGGAGATGGGCGAGGATGGCAATGGCAAACAGGGAGAAGAAGATACGAAATCGGTCCTCGTAGCGCGCGTCCGACGTCGTCTCCCCGTGCCCTTCGTCCGTATCTTCCGAAGACGTCATGCCGTATGATGGGGTCTCGAGACAACACGTAGCCAGAGGTCACATGTGAACAGCAGACAGTCCCCCGTTTGCCGTGACTTCGTCTCCGTACCTCGTCCCATTTGGCTCGGGGACGAATGGCAACGTCCGCTCCCCGAACAGATATGAGTGTCGAGGGAGCGGCTCCTGCAGCGTTTGACCATCGAACCGAGAGGAGAGGGGTTCACCCGAGTTCCCGTCGGAGAGTCTGCCAGACGAGAGAGGGTAGTTGTCCGACAACCTCGGGAAAGGTGAGCCCAAGCTGCCGCTGCAGCTCCCGGTCGTCAAGATACACGCGAGTCGCCTGCAAGACGCCACTGTCGACCCGGTGGCGCTCCATGCCGCGCAAATCGACCGAACGCCCCGTGGGAGGCACGCCCTGAAAGTCTCCCTGATGGGTGCCGGTGTACCGCAACTCCACCATGGCGGTCGTGTCGTCGGCCAGACTGTCGAGAATCTCGATCTCGAAGTCGGGAAACCCTTCCACGATCTCGCGTAGCCATGCCTCTGCCCCGTCGGCCCCTCGAGCCTCGCCGCCGGGAGCTGCCGGATCGACGAGGACATACGAGTCCGAGACGATCGAGGGGAGTCGTCCGTAGGCCCGATCGTTCCACATCTCGATGTAATCTCGTACGACAGCTTCGGCGTCGGTCGGGGGGACACGGGACATGGCAGATCCGGAGTCTCTGGGACACACGTAACAAATACACCATCGCCCCCGACAGTAGCGGCGACATGCTGGTGATGGCAACCTCGAACACCGGAGAAGGACTCGTCTCTCCAGTCGAGCTGCCGTCCAGCCTGATGCTATCGTCATCACGCGAGGAGAAGGATGAAGATGGTTGGACATCCAGGGCATGTTGTCTCGAGGAAGCAGAAACCTGTAAGATACGTGTCTCACTCAGTCAGTGATTATTCTGGATCATGCTAGATGGATGAAACGGAACAACTTCCCTTTCATGTCGAGCGTATTCGCGGGAGTTGGCGCATTATTACTGTATACTTGGTCCCCATCTCGGCGTCCGCTCAATCGAAGGCTTCGTAGGCCGGTCCCCTGACGCTCGACGACGTGCTACAGCATGCGCTCCACCGCTCGTTCCAAGACTCGCTGCGACAGCTCCATCTCGACGAGGAGACGCTCCGGATCCCGATTGACGATATACGTCTCACTCCGGTACACTGAAGGCAGTTGTAAGGAAATTTTTGAGACGTACGATGAGGGATTATGGTCGACGCATCGTTGCCCGAGGTACCGGAAGGGTTGCCCCCGGCGAGTCGCGACGTGCTCAACCACATCCTCGAACATCTCGACCGTCCCGAGGCCACCATTGAGACCTGATCGAGACGAGCTCGCCGGCCCACGCGCCTCCTCGCCCCATGTCGACCGATGACGACTGATTCCGAGCTCTTTACCCCCGGCTCGCGCGTCCGAGTCCGAGACGAGGAGTGGCTCGTGCGCAACACGGTGCCGACCTCCGAGGGAGGAACGGCGCTGCGGGTGACCGGACTCTCGGAGCTGGTCCGCGACGAAAAAGCTCTCTTTTTGAGCCGCCCCGATCAGCTCCGGCCGGTCGACCCCGAACAGACGGAGTTCGTCGCCGACGACAGTCCGCGCCACCGACGGGGCCGCCTCTATCTCGACACGTTCCTGCGCCGCTCGCCGGTGACCGGCAGCGGCCTCCACGTCGGCCACCGCGCGGCCATCGACGAAACCAACTACCAGTTCGTCCCCACCGGGAAAGCCCTCGATCGCCCCCGCCCCCGCATCATGATCGCCGACAAGTTCGGGCTGGGCAAGACGGTCGAGGCCGGCATGTTGCCGTCGGAGCTGATCCGTCGGGGCCAGGGCGACCGCATCCTCGTGGTCGGGCTCGAGTCGGTCCTCGCCCAGATTCAGCACGAGCTGTGGTCGCACTTTACGACCCCGCTCGTGTGGCTCGACTCCCGAGGCATCCGGCGCGTCCGCCATGAGATTCCCTCCTACGAGAACCCATTTCACCACTACGATCGCGTTATCGTCTCGATCGGTACGCTCAAGAACAACAAAAAATACCGCCACCACCTGGAGAACTGCCACTGGGACGCCATCCTCATCGACGAGTGCCAGCACGTCGCGGTGCGAGGCTCGCCCCCCTCGCAGCGGGCCCGGCTGGCCCAGCTTCTGGCCCGCCAGACCGACGCCTTGATCATGACGTCGGCGACGCCCCGCGACGGCGACTCGGAGAGCTTCGCCAGTCTCGTCGATCTACTCGATCCGACGGCGATCTCGCATCCGACCGAATTCGAGCACGACGGCATCGACGATCTCTTCGTGCGCCGCTCCAAGAAGGGCATCCAGTCCGAGGTGGGAGCCTCGTTTCGGGAGCACGACGTCTCGCTGGATTTTGTCGAGACCACCGACGACGAGGATCGCGTCTTCGAACACCTCCACGCATCGGAATTTCGCCCCGTCGATCCCCGGTGCGAATCCGGGGGACTCTTGTTCAAGACCACCCTGCTGAAGTCCTTTTTGTCGTCGCCGGCCGACTGCCGGGAGACGATCGAGCGACGACTCGACCGCGACGCCCTGCAGACCGAGGACTCGGAGGCCGCCCACGACCGTCGCCTGCTGGGGCGACTGAGGCGGATGCTCGAGCCCCTCGAGTACGACGCCGACGCCGATCGCGGCGACCAGGCCTACGCCAGGTTCAACCGGCTGCTCGACTTGCTCGAGTCGTTCGAGGGGACGGGCAATTGCTACGGCGACCGAGTGATGAGCGTCTCAGAGCGTCTCCCGACTCTCCGGTGGCTCGAGGAGGCCCTGATCGATGCCTTCGGCATGGCCGACCACCGCATCGCCCTCTTCGACGGGAGCCTCAGCGACCGCGAACACCAGGAACTGGTCCGGCCCGGTGACGACCTCGAGACCGACTGGCTAGCCTCGCAGCTCAGGCCAGCCGTCGAACAGATGCGCCACCGCATGCGTGAGCTCCGTCAGGCGCGAGCCGAGCAGGTGCAGGACGAGGTCCGGGAGATGGAGCGCGACCTCGAGTCGTGGGACCGAGGGCGCGAGACGTATCTGAAATCGAAGCTCGAGGGCGATGACGGCGCGCTCCCGCCTGGACGGCGCCAGGAGTACGAGCGACAGCTCCGCGACGTCGAGAGGATTCAGGACGAACGACGCGAATGGTTCAACAATCGCCTCAACACGGTGCCCTCCCCGGCCATTCGGGTGATCACAGGGATCGTGACGAGATGATCTCGAGACGACCACAACTCGCGGTGGCGATCAGCATCGATCACATGTAGACCCGAATCGACAGGGCTTCGGCCCTGCGGACGGGGGAAACCAACGAGATCCCGACTCTGGCAGTGAGACCATGAATCTCATCGGTATCGACAACGTCGGCGAATTCTACCCGCCCCACTATTTTCGGTCACTGGTGACCGATGGCATCGACCGCATCGTCGACCAGTGGAAGACCGAACACCGACAAGAGGGCCGTCGCCTCCCCTGGAACGCGCTCGAATCGTTGGCTTCCGACTGGACGGATGTCTGCACCCGCGCTGCCGAACTCGATTCAGCCCGCGAGCGCTGGGAGGCGACCCGCGAGCTCCACGTCGAATTCCTCGACGCCCTCGGCTACACCTACGATCCCGAGGCGGTCGCCGTCGGTGACACCGGGTCCGGCCGGGTCGTGCCCACCCTCGTCGAGGAGACCCGCGACGGTCAGCCCTGGCTGTGGGCCATCGAGGCGCCGATGCCCCGCGGCGAGGAGGTCGACCGCTTCGACCAGCCCGTGCGGGTCGAGCAGCTCGCCGCGATGCCCGACCTCCCCCACCTCGAACGCGACACCGACGCCCCCGCGGCCGACGAGCTGCTGCCCTGGAACGACGCCCTCGACGAGCCCGCCTCCTGGCAAACCATCCTCGACGACTGGATTTTGCCGATGGAGCAGCCACCCAAGTGGGTGCTATTCTTCGTCGGCGACGCCATCCTGTTGATCGACATCTACAAGTGGGGACGGGGCGAATATCTGCGCTTCGACTTCCAGGAGATCTTCGATCGCCGCGAGTCCCCCGTGCTCCAGGTGGTCTGTGCGTTGCTGCACCGCGACGCCATCAACCCGGACGACGACGTCCCGCTTCTCGAGGAACTCGAGACCGAATTCCACAAACACGCCCACTCGGTCTCGACCGAACTCAAGCACAACGCCCGTGAGGCCATCGAGCTTCTGGGCAACGAGATCGTCTGGCACCGCCGCCACGTCGGCAACCAGAACGTCTTATCGTGGGAGGGTGACGACGACTCGCCGGAGGCGTTAGCCGAGGCACTGACCGAGGATTGCCTGACCTTTCTGTATCGACTCCTCTTTTTGCTGTACGCCGAATCTCGCGGCGGCGAACTCGGCATCCTTCCGACCGACTCCGAGGCCTACCGCGCCGGTTGCAGCCTCGAGTCGCTGCGCGATCTGGAGACCAAGCGCCTCGAGACCACCCGAGTCCGCGACGGCTACTACCTCCACAATAGCCTCCGCAAGCTCTTCGAGCTGGTCAACGAGGGCTTCAACGAGAGTTCGAGCCAGCAGATGTTCGAGGAGGACGAGGCGAGCGACGTGGCCGGCGAATCGATCGCCGAGACCTTCGCGATCCGGCCGCTCCAGAGTCGACTCTTCGACTCGGACGCCCTGCACGTCCTCGACGACGTCCGCCTGCGCAACCGCGTTCTTCAGGAAGTCATCCGACTGCTGTCGCTCTCGGAGGAGGGCGACCGCATCTCGTATACCGACCTCGGCATCAACCAGCTCGGGGCCATCTACGAGGGCCTGCTGGCCTACGAGGGTTTCTTCGCCGAGGCGACCCTCTACGAGATCCGCGACCCGGACGACATGAACGACGAAGATCCGCGCGCCTGGTTCGTGCCGGCGGCCGAGATCGAGATGTTCGAGGACGACGAGATCGTCACCGAACCGGGCGGCGAGCCGGTCACCTACGAACGGGGCCGGTTTTTGTACCGCCGTGCCGGACGAGCCCGCGAGCAGTCGGCCAGCTACTACACCCCCGAGGAGCTGACCGAATGTCTGACCGCATACACCCTCAAGGAACGTCTCAACGAACCGCCGGCGCCCGGCTGGGGGGATCAGTGGGACCCCGCCGGCGATCGCGAGAAGCTGGAGGCCGACGAGATCCTCGATCTGACCGTCTGTGAGCCGGCGATGGGCTCGGGCGCCTTCCTCAACGAGGCGATCGACCAGCTCGCCGACGCCTACCTAAAGCGCAAGCAGCGCGAACTCGGCGAGACGCTGAGCCCGAACCGCTACCGGTCGGAGCGCCGCAAAGTCAAATACTATCTGGCGACCCACAACTGCTACGGCGTCGACCTCGACCGCCGGGCCGCCGAGCTGGGCGAGATCTCGATGTGGCTGAACGTCCTCCACGAGGGGGCGACCGCACCGTGGTTCGACGCCCAGATTGCGGTCGGCAACTCCATCGTCGGCGCCCGGCGCGCCGTCTATCCGACCGAGGCGATCCAGCTCGACGGCGATGCCGACTGGCGCACCGATCCGCCGGAGCTGGTCCGCGATCTGACCGGCGACTCGACGGTCGGCCGCCAGCTTCCGCCCCGCCCCGACGGGACGGTCTACCACTTTCTGCTCCCCTCGCCAGGGATGTGTCCCTTCGATGACGTCGACGTCCTCGAGGAATTGGCCCCCGAGCACGCCGAGCGCATCGCCGCGTGGCGCCGACGCTTCAACGAGCCCCTCGACGACGGCGAAATCCAGGGGCTCCTGCAGCTCTCGGAGCGGATCGATGTCCTCTGGGCCGAACACCTCGCCGACCGCCGCGACGTCTGGAGGGAGACGCGCCCCTCGCTGGACCTCTGGGGCCAGCCGAGCCCCGAGTCGTCCGAGACCCAAACCATCGAAGAATGCCGCGCCTACGCCGACCGCGAACTCCACTATCCACGGGCGGCGGGCCGGCGGCTGAAGGCCGCGATGGACGACTGGGCGGCGCTATGGTTCTGGCCGACCCGCGAGTCCGAACGGCTCCCGTCGCGTGAGCAGTTCTGGAACGGGATCGCCCACCGCCTGGAACGAGGTCGCACCTCGGACGTCCGCGAGGGGCCCGACCACCTCGAGGTGGCCGACGAGGTGGCCGAACGCCGACAGTTCCAGCACTGGGAGGCGCAGTTCCCCGAGGTCTTCGCCGAAGACGGCGGCTTCGACGTCGTGCTCGGGAATCCGCCCTGGATCGACGTCTCGTGGCAGGAGCGCGGCATCCTCTCGGAGATCGATCCGCGCGTAGCGATCCGCGACTACACCGGCCAACAGGCCGCCGATCGACGCGGCTCGATCCTCGAACAGCGCCCCGACGCCGAGGACCGCTACATCGCCGAGGCCGAGCGGGTCGCCGGAACCGCACGATTCCTGGCCGACTCGGCGATGTATCCCGAACTCGAGGGCCAACGCACCAACACCTACAAGAACTTCATCGTCCGGTCGTGGGATCTCCAGCACGCCGACGGCGAGACAGGCCTGCTCCACCCCAACGACGTCTTCGACAACCCGCGCGGCCAACGCCTGCGGCGCAAGATACTGCGGGCGCTCGACTACCGATTTCACTTCAGGAACGAACCCCGGCTCCTCGAGGAAGTCGACCACAACATGGAGTTTTCGCTAAACGTCTACGCCGAATCCTCAGGGGAGGTCGACTTCTGGCAGATCGCCTGTCTCTTCCACCCGGTGACGGTGGCGGACTCCTTCGAACACGACGGGCTCGGCCCGGTCCCCGGACTCAAGACCGACGAGGGCGACTGGGAGCTTCGCGGCCACCGCGACCGGATCGTTCCCTTCGACATGGAGACCCTGCGGCTGGCCGAATCCGCCCTCGGCGAGGACGATGAGACGTCGGCCGGCGCCGCCGGGGTGCCGCCGGTCTTCGCTCGCGAGCTGCTGGACGTATTCGAAGCCATCCAGGGCAAGTCGCCACTCGGTGAGAACGGGGAAGCGTGGGAAACATCTCGAGAGTGGCACGAGGGTGAAGAACAGGAGGACGGCATGCTCGTCCCCGACACGCACTGGCCCGAAGATCCTTCGGAGATGATCTACAGCGGGCCAAATCTCTTCGTGGGTAATCCGCTCTACAAGACGCCCGACGCCAAGTGCAGCTCCAACCTCGATTATTCGCCAATCGACCTCGCCGGTGTCGAGCCCGACTACCTGCCGCGCACCCACTACCGAATCGGCTGTGACGAGGAGACCTACCGCGACTGCTCGCCGACCTGGAAGGGCGATAGCTTCTGGAACTACTATCGCCACGGCCATCGCGAGTACGTCGATCCGACGGCTGAACGCACGCTCGCCGGCGGCATCCTCCCACCCGGTTCGGCCCACGTCGACGCCATCATCAGCATGGCCTTCGAGACCCGCGAGACGCTGCTGACCTTCGAGGGGCTGACGGCCTCGCTCCCCTATGACTTCTTGCCGCGCATCTCGGGGCGCGAACACCTCAACGTCGACTTCGTCTCGTCGCTCCCCTTCGACGTCCCCGAGGCGCTGGGGCCGGCGCTTCGGGTGAGGGCGGCGCGGCTGAACTGTCTAACCACTTACTACCGCGAACTCTGGGAGTCGGCCTTCGAGGAGGCCTGGACCGAAGATGGCTTCGCGGCCGACGCCGGGGACGTCCCGCAACTGACGCCGTGGGACGAGGAGGTCGACGAGGCGTGGTCGATGGACTCGGCCCTCCGCACGTGCTACGAGCGCCGCCGGGCTCGCGTGGAGCTCGACGCACTCGCCGCGCTGGCGCTGGGCCTGACCGCCGACCAGCTCTGCACCATCTACCGCATCCAGTTCCCGGTGCTGCGTCAGTACGAGAACAAGACCTTCTACGACCAGCGCGGGACGGTCGTCTGCTCGCGGAAGGCCAACGTCGGCGCCGTCGATCTGGGCGACTTCCGGCAGTTCCGCGACGCCCAGAGTCGAGAGGAGATGCTCCAGCGGGCGCCCGACGAACACCGCGAGCAGCTCGAGGACTTCGAGCCCCCCTTCGTGCGGTGCGACCGCGAGCGAGAGATGCGCGAAGCTCACGAGACGTTCCGCCGGCGCTTCGGGCTGGAGCGGGAGGCCGAATCGACGAAGGTCGCGATCGAACTCACCGAGGAGGTCTCGTCGGCGAAGGTCGATCAGATCTCCGAGGCGATGGCCGAGGACGACGACTCGAGCGACACAACCGCCTCCGATCGGGGGCGCGACGAGGAGAGCCATCCGGCCATGCCCGGAGCGAGTGACTCGGAGGTCGACCTCGACAACGAAGGTCGGCCCGCGACGCCCTCGACGGGGCAATCAGACGACCTCGGCGAAGTGCACTCCGAGACGACTGCCTGGGAAGAAAACGCGGAGGGCTCGGGTCCCTTCGACCCACTCGACGGAGACGACAGCGAGACGCTGGGCGACGACGAGACGATCGCTCGCGTCGGGCCCGGCGCCGCCGATAGCCCGGGGGAGGACACAGAATCATCGGTTGTCTCGGAGGGCGAGGCGAGCGCCCCCGACGAGCATCCCCTCGACCAGACGTCGGACAACTGGCTTCGCGACGACGAGACGGCGACGGACGTCGAGGATCTGGAGCTTCAATCGGACCACGAGACCGCCTCGCCGACGTTGGCCGGCGATCACTCCTCGACCTCGGAGGACCGGGACGCCGCCGACCGCCCCGACGAGGCGAGCGACGACGACCGCGATTCGGCGGCCATGCTCGATGACTTCGAGGTCGACGAGGCCCAGGGGGGCTCCGAGGTCTCGGACGTCTTCGAGGCGATCTCCGAGGCAGCCGTCCAGGCGGAGGGAGCCGATGCCCAGCTCAGAGGCAGTCCCTCGCCCAACCTCCAGGGGCCGACGACAGACGCCGACGATCTGGAGGACGAACAGGGCCCCTCGGACGTCGGGGCGGTCCTCGACGACGACGACATCGAGCGGACCTCCGGACAGCCGGGGACCGAGGCCATCATCGAGTCCGAAGACGCTGCTTCCGACGACGATGACAACATCGAGCAGACCTCCGGACAGCCAGGGACCGAGGCCATCATCGAGTCCGAAGACGCTGCTTCCGACGACGAGACGCCCGACGACGCCTCCGACGAGGCGGTCGAGGCGACGCTCGCTCCTTCGAACGCCGTCCTCGACGACGGGAGCGACCCCTCGGAAGCGGAGGCCGACGAGGCGAGCGACGCCGAGCCCGAGAGCGATTCCGATCTGGTGGTGACCGTCGACGATCCCGGCGATCTGGCCGCTCACGATTCGACAGTGCGCGAGGACGAATCCTCGGAGCCCCCGGAGATGGACGAAGCCTCGTCCGAGTCTCTGGTGGAGGTCGTCGGCGTCGACGACTCGTCGGAGGGAGAGACGGAGACGGGGAATCCGGACGACATCGAGAGATGCGACGAAGACGACGCCACGACATCCGACTCGAGTGCGTTCCGGGAGGCGGAGGGTGCCCACGATGACGACGCGGAGGATGACGCAATGGGTATCGGTTCGGTCGTCGAGGTTGACGACGAGACTGCTCTCGACGAGGAGACAGGCTCTCAGCCCTCGGATGGCCGAGACGATGCCGACGCCACGGACGACATCCTGGAGGGTGAGACGCTCCGCGACCCCTCGGAGGGCCACATCTCCAGTCAGAGCAGCGTCGTCGCCGAGCAACCCGAGGCGGACGCCGTCGGGGAGAGTTCGGCGGCCGGCGACTCGACGCCCGGTGTGATGGTGCCCCGAGCGAGTCGCTTCGGCGTCCTGCGCGACGTCCTCGACCAGGTGGCAGCGGGGCGACGACGTCCGGAGGGGATCGCTCGTCGGCTCGGCGGTGAAACCAGCGCGGTGAATCGGTACCTGGAACTAGCGGGTTGGTTCCGGTTGCTCGAGACCCGCGACCGGACGATGGCCGGCGACATCGAGGTGCGCCAACCGGTTCGCACCACGGAACTGGGACGGCGCTTCGCCGGGGATCCGGATGCCTCGCACGCCATCGCCCGCCGCCAGCTCGAGGCCACGCCGCTGATGCGCGGGGTGCGACAGCGCGACGAGTGGCCCCGCAAGCCGGGCGTGGCCGTGTCCGCCGTTTTACTCGAGCGGACCGACCTGAGCGTCGAAGACGTCCGCTCGGGGGCCAAACGGATCGTCTACCTGCTCGATCAGCTCGCTCTCCCCGAGGCACCGTCGCCGGATCACTCGTTCGAATTGCCCGACGCGCGCCAGCTTCCGGTCCGCCTCCTCGATCCTCCGGGACTGCTCGGCTCGGTCCTCGAGATCCACGACGTCGAGACGATCGGCGATTTGATGACTCTCGACTCGGGCGATCTCGAGGGGCTCGACGGAGTTGGCCCCAAGAAGGCCGAGGCTCTTCGTGAACTCCAGAACGACGCTCGGATGCACGCCGGACTCGCCGACGACGCCACACCCGATCCCCTGGCCTCGGAAGTCGCCGACGCCTGGGTCGAAGCCGGATGGGACGGTCGCGAGTCGCTCGATACGATCGAACTGGAGCTGCCGAGCCGACTCGAGACGGCCTTCGAGGCAAGCGGAGTCGGGCGACTCGATCAGGTGGCGGGTGTGATCGCCCACATGGACCTGACGAGCCTCCCGGGCGTCGGCGAGTCGACCGCCTCGACGTGGCGCGAGCATCTGGAGCTTCTGGCCTCGGAGGGGAGGGATGCCTACCGATTCGGGCCGGGCGGGCGGCCCGACACGATCTCGTCGCTGATCGCCCGATGTCGCGACCAGATCGAGCCGCGAGCATGGCGCATTCTGCGGCGCCATCTGCTCGCCCACGATACACAGCGCGAGATTGGCGAGGACGAGGACCTGTCGCGCGAGCGCATCCGCCAGATCTTCCAGAGCACGCTCGAGACTTTCGCCGACCGTTACGCCGAGGTAGCTGCCGAGTTGACCGCACCGCTTCGCGAGGTGCTCGGCGGCGAGGAACTGGGACTGCTCCACCGCGAGCGGGCTCGGCGCACGGTGGGCGCCGACGATCCCCTTCATCTGGTGCTGGCGCTCCGCATCGCGGGCGTCGGCGATGCCAAGGTGTGGCAGCAACACTTCGTGCGGACGGCCAGCCAATCCGACATCGAGGATGCCAGCGGCGCCCTCGAGGAGATGTTTCGCGACACCCATCGGCTCTTCCTGCGCATCGACGACGTCCTGCGGTTCGCCGACGAAACCGGATTCGATCTGACCGCCAGCGAACTCGAGGATTTGCTTCGAGTCCAGTCGGATGCCGAACCCGACGTGCGTCGGCGCTTCCGCAACCCCCGCGCCACGAAGGGTGATCGCATCGCCGAGACGCTCCGCGAGGCCCGGCAGGCGCTGGATCTGGGGGAGATCGCCGAGCGGTTCGAGGCGACCTACGCGAACGACGACGAGCGCACCGATCGCGACGCCGTCCAGCCCTATTGCGCCGACCATCCCCATCTCTACGCCATCGATCGAGGGGTGTATCTGCACCAGGATTCGCTACCGCTCGACAAGGAGAGTCTAGAGGCGATCGAGAGCCGATGTCTCCAACTGCTACGCGGCAAGCGTCACGGCGTCTCGACGCACTGGCTGATCGAACAACTCGAGACCGACGAGCTCGGCGCCGGCGGTCGGCTGGAGGCACTCAATCCGACGCTGCTCCGCGATATTCTGGTGCGTCACGAAGAGATCGGCACCTCGGTCAACAGCTACAACGTCACCTGGGAGCCGACCTACGCTTACGAGGATGTCACACTCGCCGACCGCCTCGAACGCATGCTGAAGGCGGCCGGCACGTCGATGTCCACCGAGATGCTGCTCGAGGGTTTCCCCGAGGGTGTCTACGCGCATCCGGGCTCGATCTCGCAGGTCCTCGACGAGGTCGACTGGGCGATGGCGATCGGTGACGACTACATCCACGTCCAGGTGATGGAACTCGATGACGAGGAACGCGCCGAGGTGATCGAGGGCCTCGAGGCGGCGCTGCCCGGCCCCGACGAGGTGGCGATGGGGGCGGAGGCGGGACACGCACCGGCCGTCGTCTCGCTCGAGGTCATCGCCGGACGTCTCAGAGATCGCGAGTCACTGCCCCCGATCGTCGAGGAGGCCGAGCGGGGCGATCGCGAGTGGCGCGATGTCCTCGAGGCCTTCGTCGAAGAGGAGTCGGCCTTCGTCACCGAGGCCGGCGAGCTGATCGCGCGCCGAGATACATTGGAGGCTCAGCCGATCGAGCTCGGCAGAGGATCGAACCTCCTCGATCGCGCCATCGTCGAGATTGTCGCCGAGACGTATCCGAGCTATCCGCGCGAAATTGCCGCCGAATTCCGGGAGCGTCTGGAACTCAATCGGCCGGATGAGACGATCAAAAAACATCTCCACGACCTCCACGACGAGGGGCCACTCGGACGCATCACACCCGGCATTTACTTCCCCGAGGACGTCTCCGACGACATTCTGTTCGACCAGCTCGAGCGCCTCGATCGGGATCTGTCCGAGGTCACCGAGCGGTCGGACCTCGAGGAGCTGCCGGCTTCGGAGCTGTGGATGCTCGCGCAATTCCTCCACGAGACCAGCCGGTGGCTGAAGGCCAAGCAGATTCTCGAGATTCTGGCCGACCGCGACGACCCCGACGAGGCGTGGCTCGAACGTCTCGAGACGGTAACCGCCAAAATCCAGAAGATGCTGTAAAAGCGCGTTCTAGGAGGGTTCGCCCCACGGCGAAGCGGGTTGGTTGCGATGATGGCGAGCCGAGAGCCATCGAGGATAGACCTCTGCGTCCAGCCCCATGGCTTGCCGTGGAGGCATGATGGTCTGACTTTTACATGTTGTAGTGGGTTGGCTCCTTGAAACCCGGCGGCTTGCCATGAGGAGTTATTGAGGATGGACTTCTACGATCAGCCCTACAGCCTCTCGTTATCGTCGGGCCTCACGTCCCTCGAACGACGTGTCTGCCCTCATCGCCCTGCATGATCCCGGTATCCATGTGCTACCCGGGATCTCGGTCCGGCATGGGCGGGAGGGAATTTAAGTCTCCGGGGCCGATTCGTCGTCCGATTCGCCGTCTTCGCTCTTTTTGAGGGCTGATTGGAGCGCCTCGTCGACGTAGTTTCGGGCCTCCTCGTAGGGGGTCCAGAGGCTCCGAAAGTCCTTCCCCCGACGGACGAGCTTGCGAGCCTGCTCGCGGGCCGCTGGATTATTGAGAAACTCTTTCATTCGATCGAGCGAGCGCGACGTCTGGGCGACCCATTGATTGTTTTCAGGCGTCTCGCCGATGCGGGCCGACAGCGAGAGGTTTTTTTCGTAGACCTCGATGGCGCGTTTCACCAGCGGCCGGATCTGATCCTGGAGCTCCTCG
>JAQCND010000223.1 GCA_028274765.1 Bradymonadaceae bacterium | reverse complement strand
GGAGGAGGAGGCGCGATCGAATGCCTCGACGACGAGGCCTGTCCCTCCGGGATCTGCCGAGAGGGGACGTGTGTGGCGCCGAGCTGCAGTGACGGGCTCCAGAATGGTGAAGAAACCGACGCCGATTGCGGAGGCCCCGACTGCGATCCGTGTGCCGAAGGCAAGGCCTGTCAGACGGCAGATGACTGCACGACCGGAGCGTGCCGCGACGAGGTGTGTGCGGCACCCGTCACGTGCGACGATGGCACGCCAAACGGCCAGGAGACCGACGTCGACTGCGGCGGGCCCGATTGCTCCCCCTGCGGGGAGGGGAAGAGCTGTCAGGCGAGCCGAGACTGCCAGTCCGGAGCCTGTCGTCAGGGGACCTGTCGGGCGCCGAGCTGCGGAGATGACATCTCGAACGGCCAGGAGACCGACGTCGACTGCGGCGGGCCCGACTGCGAGGCCTGCGGAGCGGGCTCGAGCTGTGGCAAGGGCGGCGACTGCCGGTCGGGGCTCTGCCAGGACGGACAGTGCGCTCGCCCCGCCTGCGATGACGGCACCCAAAACGGCGACGAGACGGGGACCGACTGTGGCGGGCCGGATTGCGAGCCGTGTTCAGAGGCAAAGAACTGCCGGAGCGGGACCGACTGTCAGTCCGGCGTGTGTCGGCAGGGGACGTGTGTGGCAGCCACTTGCCAAGATGGCGTCCAGAACGGCGACGAAACCGGAATCGACTGTGGCGGTTCGAACTGCGAGCCGTGTGAGGCGGGCGTGAATTGTGCCAAGGATGCCGACTGCCAGTCCGGACGCTGTACGGACGGAACGTGCGCGTCGCCGGCGTGTGACGACGGGCTCCAGAACGGTGATGAAACCGATGTCGACTGCGGGGGCCCCGATTGCGAGCCGTGTGGCACCGACAAGTCCTGTCGTCTCGGCACGGATTGTCAGACGGGGGTCTGCCAGGAGCAGACGTGTGTCGAGGCGACGTGTGGAGATGGGGTCGAGAACGGTCGAGAGACCGACACCGACTGCGGCGGGCCCGATTGCGGCGCCTGTTCGCAGGGAGCGGCCTGCCAGTCGGACTCAGACTGCCGATCGAAGCAATGCAACCAGGGGACGTGTGCGGCTCCGAGCTGTCAGGACGGGATTGAAAACGGCGACGAATCGGACGTCGACTGCGGCGGATCGTGTGAAGCCTGTGACGACGGCGATGGATGTCGCACGGTTCAAGACTGTCAGTCGGACGTCTGTCGAGGAGGCACTTGTCGAGCGCCCGACTGCCAAGATCGCACCTTGAACGGCCAGGAGACCGATGTCGACTGTGGGGGACCCGACTGTCGAGGATGCTCGGTGGGCGCGAACTGCTCGACGGATGGCGACTGTCAGAGTGGCGTCTGTGAGGGGGGGACGTGCGCGGCACCGAGCTGTTCGGATGGAGTTCAGAACGGCGACGAGACCGATACCGATTGCGGGGGCTCGTGTGGACCGTGCTCGAACGGGGACGGTTGTCGTGCGACCGCGGACTGCCAGAGCGGCGTCTGCGCCCAGAGTACGTGCCAGTCTCCGACGTGCAACGACGGCACGCGCAACGGCGGGGAGACCGGCGTCGACTGCGGCGGGCCGAACTGCTCGGGTTGTTCCAGCGGTGGCAACTGTGCCTCCGACAGTGATTGTCAGAGCGGCGTCTGCGAGGGCGGGACGTGTGCGGCGCCGAGCTGTTCGGACGGCGTCGAGAATGGACGCGAGACGGGAACCGACTGCGGGGGGCGGTGCGACCCGTGTGCGAACGGCGAGGACTGCCGAGTCGACTCGGACTGCCAGAGCGGCGTCTGCGCCCAGAATACCTGTCAGGAGCCGACCTGCAACGACAACACGCAAAACGGCCGGGAGACCGACGTCGACTGCGGCGGGCCGACTTGTTCGAGCTGTCCAGACGGGGCGAGCTGCTCGTCGGATCGCGACTGCCAGAACATCTGCTCGAACCAGCGGTGCGTGCTCTGCGAGAACGGCAAGACCCGGACGAGTGTCGACGCATGCGGCTATCAGAATCGCGGGAAACTCGTCGAGACCTGCCAGGGCAAGCAGTGGGTGCAGACCAACTGCAAGGGCGTCTGGTATCGCGACTGCCAGGAGATCTACGAGGCCAAGTCCAATCCCTCGAGTGGAACGTATACGATCGACCCGGACGACCCCAGTGGCTCGCTCCCGCCCTTCCAGGTGCGCTGTGAGATGGTCGACGGCGCCGGTTGGATCAAAGTCAGGCCCGACGATCCGAGCGGAGACGGGATGTTTCTGTCGTCGAGCGGGCGGAGTACGCTGGATGTCTGCAATACGGATATGCTGCAGTATCACGACGTCAACATCCAGACCCCCGACATCGACTACCAGTACAGCAACTGCAACGACAACACCTCCGTCGAGCCGCTTCAGTACGTCAATCCGGCAACCGGTTCGAACTTCACGGCCGATCAGCTCGAGGCCATCCGCAATCGCATCACCCGGCTCCATCCCGATACGCGGCAGATCACGTACACGTGTGACGACGACGGTTACAATCCGGCCCACGAGGCCTTTATTTACGATGCACAGGGAAATCGACGCAACGTCACACCGGGAAATACCGGCAACAAGGGTAATCAGTGGTACGTTTATCACACGACGAGCCAGAGGACGACGACCCATTCGGCCAATGCGAGCGCCGACAAACTCGCCCCCGACGAGATTCTGCCGCCGCGCCTCGATTACGGCCACTACCGCAACAACAACAAGTGTGGCGGAGGTGCGCTCTGGAGCTACGAGAAGGGATACGGGCTGGTGAGGTGAAAGTAGCCTCTCCTCGCAGTTTCACGCTCGGTCCGTCGACGAACGCTCGGTGTCGGGGACTCGCATGACCCACGTTCGGCAGTCCGTCGTATTTTGAACAAACCGAGAGGTGTGATCGTTTAAAATTCGGCACAGAAGAGATGACCTCCCTCGCAGCGTACGCCCATGGAGATAGAGAGACGAGCCATGCAGCAAACTGGACTCACATACGGTGGTCTCGCGCTCCTGGTCGTCCTTCTGGTCGCCCCTCGACCGAGCCAGGCGAGCGAGCAAGCGCCCGAGAAGCGAGTCCAGTTCAAGTGGGCGGGCGAGAAGTTCTTCTTCTCGCTCCGCGTCAACGATGCCGAAGCCATGCGGGCGAGCATCAAGACTGGAGAGCGTCGTCGCTCCAATCAGGGCGTATACATCCCCGTCGCGCTGCAGGTGAGCTCGCTCGGTTTCTTCCACGAGGTGTACCCGGTCGACGATCGTGCCGATACCTTCATGAATCCCACCACCTTCCATCCGTATCGCTCCGAGAAGTACTTCCGGGAGGCCGGCGAGAAGCGCGCCTATCTGGTCGACTACCTCCAAGATGCCTTTCATGCCCGCGTCGAGAAGCGCGAGACCGACAAGGTACACAAATTCAAGAAGCCGATTCCCGAGACGACCCACGACATGATCACGTGGCTCTACGAGCTGCGCTCTCGGGAGATCGCGCTCGACAAGACGTTCAAGTTCTACGTCTACGACGGCTGGAAGATCAGCCGCGTCCACATGAGCGTCGTCGGCAAGGAGGATCTCTACACGCCGGCGGGATGGTTCAAGGCCTGGAAGTTCAAATTCGTCCGCAAGATCGTCGACTCCAAGCCCCAGAAGAAAAATGGGGAACTGGTCTCCCCGAACATGAAGCTCAAGGAGTCGAACGAGCACGACGGCCACTTCTGGTTGAGTCGCGACGAGAATCATCTCCCGCTCCGGGTGACCATCGGCACGAGCTTCGGGTCCGGCGAGGCCATTCTCATGAAGTACAATCGCGATCACGTGGAGTAGAACAGGTCGAATCGAGGGGCAAGTCGCATGTCTCGGAGCTCGCCTCCGTGTTGCCTCCCGCATGGTCGTATTCACGAATGTCTCTCACTCACGTCGGCCGTCTCGATGCTTCATCCTCCCTCGCTGGAACCCGGTGATTCCGTACGCGTGGTCAGTCCCGCTGGTCCCGTCACGCCGGAACTGCTCCAGCCCGGTCTCGACCGTCTCCAATCCTGGGGGCTGGAGCCGGTCCTCGATGACGCTCTCTACGATCGACATCCACCGGGCTATCTGGCGGGTGACGATGAGACGCGGATCGAGGCGCTCCAGCGCGCGCTCGACCGTCCCGACCTCGCCGCCGTCGTGTTCAGTCGAGGGGGATACGGCACGATGCGACTGCTCGAAGCCCTCGACCTCGAGGGATTGAGACGACACCCGAAGTGGCTGGTCGGATTCAGCGATCTGACGGCGCTGCATCTATACGTCGCGGGAAGCGAGAACATCGCGACACTCCACGGACCCGTCGTCAAAAGTCTTCGCCTCCACGAAGAGGACTCGGCGTCGAGCGAGGCGCTGAGGCGGGCTCTCTTCGGGGAGCGAACCTCCGATTTCACCCTCGAGGGACTCGATACGGTACGGGCCGGAACCGCCCGAGGCCCCCTGCTGGGAGGTAACCTCACGCTCCTCGTCCAGATGCTCTCGACGCCGTTTTGTCCGGATCTAGGAGGGACGATCCTCGTCGTCGAGGAGGTCGGCGAAGAAGATTACCGCCTCGATCGACTCTGGACCGCGCTCCGGCTCTCGGAGACGACGAACGGCCTCGCGGGCATCGTGCTGGGCGAGTTTCGCGATGGGGCTGGCGCCTATCTCGACGACGCCGCCATCGACTCCCTCGTCCGGCGGCTGGCCGAAGCCTTCGACTGCCCCGTCGCGGCGGGGCTTCCGGTGGGACATGGCGCCCGCAACGTCGCGCTCCCGATGGGCCCGACCGCTGAACTCGAGGCCGGCGCTGGACGACTACAGCTCCAGTGCGACGCTGCCCAGCCCGCATGATGCGTCGCCGTCCTCGGCCTTTGGGGAACTCTCTCGAGGCTCGGGTCGTCCAGAGGCCAGCAATCGTGTTAGAAGTATCATGGACGATACGACGAGATGCGCCTCCCGCGTTAATACGTCTTATCGCCTCGCTCCTCCCCAAAAAAAGTCGCTCGGCGCTCTGTCAGCAAGGGGGCTGGCGCTCCAGTGCTCCGGAGGGGCGTCATCGGGTGTAAATCTTGCCCGTCCTCTGGAGCGCCAGCTCCTAGCCGGCTTGTATCTGGGGAGACTGAGCTCTAATGCCATTGCCCTCTCGTCCAGAGGCTGCCCGCTGGACAGGGATAGGAGACGTCCCCTATTTCTTCGAATCACTCGAAAGGTCGGGTAGACGTGCGACCAACTTCCGGAACGGTCTGAAGCGTTCCATCCTTGCAGCTTCCTCTCTATCTGTTCACGGACGACAGCCGATGACGACCATGCCGCCCCTCGAGACCGCCCGGCGACGCGACGACGACGATCCGCTCGCCGACTTTCGCGACTCATTCTCCTTCCCGACTACGGAGGATGGTGACCAGCCGATTTATCTCTGCGGCAACTCGCTGGGCTTACAGCCGGAATCTACGCGCGACATCATCGACCGCGAGCTCGACAAGTGGGCCGACATGGCGGTCGACGGGCACTTCAGCGGGGAACAACCCTGGTCGACGTTCCACGATCCGCTGGCCGAGCCGATGGCCGAGATCGTCGGGGCTCGTCCCGAGGAAGTTATCCTGATGAATACGCTGACCGTCAATCTCCATCTGATGATGATCTCTTTCTATCGGCCGACGCCCGAGCGGCCGAAGGTGCTGATGGAGCGGTCGGCCTTTCCGTCGGATCGATACGCTGTCGTCAGCCAGATCGAACATCACGGCTTCGACCCCGACGAAGCGCTCGTGGAGGTCGGGGATGGACGAGACGAGACGCTCCTCGACGAGGACGAGCTACTCGAGGCGATCGACCGACATGGCGACGAACTGGCGCTCGTTCTCATCGGAGGCGTCCAGTACTACACGGGCCAGTCGCTCGATCTCGAGCCGATCGTCGAGGCCGGTCACGACGTCGGCGCCAAGGTCGGATTCGATCTGGCCCATGCCGTGGGCAACGTCGAGATCGATCTCCACGACTGGGATGCCGATTTTGCCGTCTGGTGTACCTACAAGTATCTCAACGCCGGGCCCGGCGCGATTGCGGGATGTTTCGTCCACGAGCGATACGCCGAGGCCTTCGATCTCCCCCGGCTCGCCGGCTGGTGGGGGCACGAGCCGGAGACGCGATTCGAGATGAACCCCGAGTTCGAGCCTCAGCGCGGGGCGGGCGGGTGGCAGTTGAGCAACGCCCCGATCCTGTCGATGGCGCCACTCGAGGCGTCGCTCGATCTCTTCGAGCAGGCCGGCATGTCGCGTCTGCGTCAGAAGTCGGTGGAGCTTACCGAGTACATGCTCGATCTACTCGATACCATGCCCGACGCTCCCTTCGAGGTGCTCACCCCTCGCGATCCCGAGAGTCGAGGAGCCCAACTGTCACTTCGGCTCACCGAATCCAGAGGGCGAGAGCTCTTCGAGTCCGTCCGCGATCGCGGCGTCGTCTGTGACTTTCGCGAACCGTCGGTCATCCGGGTGGCCCCCGCGCCTATGTACAATTCGTTCGAGGATGTCTGGCACCTCTGCGACATCTTGCGCGACGTCGTCTCCGAATCGTAACCCCCCTGGAGTCCGGTCGACGTATCGTGGAGAGGAATGTGAAGCACGATCAACTCGTTCGTTTCAACGGAAGAACGGGGCGACTGATGTCGTCCGGATGAAGTTGTCGCTATCGAGCGGGGCGATCCCGCATGTTCATTGCGCCGAGATGTCGGCCCATGTCGATGAACCCCTCCATGTCATCGGCCGGCCCATCGGCGTCTGTCTCGATTAATGTCTCATCCACCCATGTCAGATGGAGAGCGACCGATTTCGATCGTCGGCGCCGGACTCACCGGTTCGATGATGGCTCAGTATCTCGCACGGCGAGGGCATCAGGTCGACGTCTACGACCTCCGCCCCGATCTACGAACCATTGACACCGGCGAGGGCCGTTCGATCAACCTGGCCCTCTCGACACGGGGATTGACGGCATTAGCTGAGCTCGGTCTCGAGGAGAAGGCACTCGACGACGCCATTCCCATGTACGGTCGTCTCATCCACGATGCCGACGGAGAACGGTCTTTCCAGTCGTACGGCCGCGACGACCAGCACATCAATTCGCTCGCCCGGGATCGACTGGTCCAGCTCGTCGTCGATCACGCCGAGCGCCATCCCGACGTCTCGCTCCATTTCCGACACAAATGCGAGGACATCGATCTCGACGAGCCCGCGCCGGTCGTGCGCGATCTCGAGACCGACGAGACGGCGTCGCCCGCGTCTCAGGTCGTCATCGGCGCCGACGGGGCGTATTCGGCGGTGCGCGAGCGGCTCATGAAGGCGGGGCGGTTCGACTACGAGCAAGACTATCTGTCGCACGGCTACAAGGAGCTCTCGATTCCGTCCGCTCCGGATGGCGGGTGGCGGTTCGAGCCCGAGGCACTGCATATCTGGCCGCGCCACGATTTCATGTTCATCGCGCTTCCGAATCCCGATGGCAGCTTCACGGGGACACTCTTCTTGCCATTCGAGGGGCGCGAGGCGAGTTTCGAGGCGCTCGAGGCCCCCGAATCGGCACGGGACTTTTTCGAGGAGCATTTCCCCGACGCGTCGGCCGAGATGCCCGAGCTCGAAGAAGAATTCGCGGAGAATCCAACCAGCTCGCTGCTCACGGTGCGCTGCAATCCCTTCCATCACGAGAGCAGCGTGCTTCTGGCCGGCGACGCCGCTCACACCATCGTGCCCTTCTATGGACAGGGGATGAACGCCTGTTTCGAGGATTGCTACATCGTCGATCAGTTGGCCGAGAAATTCGACGACGATTGGTCGAAAGTCCTCCCGGCTTTCACCCAGCGTCGCAAGCCGGACGCCGATGCCATCGCCGATCTGGCGCTCTACAACTACCTGGAGATGCGTTCCCGCGTCGCCGAGGAGACGTTCCATCTCCGACAGCAACTCGGGGAGGGGCTGAGTGAACTCTTTCCTCGAGAATGGCGCCCTCTCTATCCGATGGTGACCTTCTCGACGATCCCCTACGCCGAGGCGCTGGAGCGCGCCGAGGGCCAGAAAAAATTGCTCGATACGTTGCTGCCTCGAACGGCCCTCGAGCTCGGCTCTCAGCTCGCCGAACGTCTCGGGGCAGCCTGAATGGTCTCGTCTGCCCCATCGGAGCTCCAGGCGTCATCCGTTTAGATCGGGCGAGGCACTGCCTCCAGGGCCGTTGTACGATGATGCGTCCATCGCAGACGCCAATCGGCTGGAAGATGGTGCTCCAGAGGGCGCCCGCATGTTTTCCTCCTCTGGAGCGCCTTCATACTTGACGCGAACGACTTGGCTGGCAGGTCGCTTCAGCGACTCTTCTCACCCGGAGAGAGGAAACGACCCGACCGGTGGGTTACCCACACTTCTAGAAAGACCGCCTCGACGCCGCCTCTGTTGCTTGCACCCGCACTCGATCTCGGGCACGATCGGGCTCAGGCACTGACGCGCATGGTTGTATGATCGAGGCTCGCAGGAGTGAGACGATGAGTTATACGGATCGCATCCCGAGTATTCTGAACGAATACGATCCCACCCAGCAGCAGGTTGAGGCACTGATCGACGCAATGACCCTCGCGATGGTCTCCGAAGGCGAGGTGCCCGACAAGGAGCGGCGCGAGCTCGAGGAGGCCCTCGACCAGCTCGACCGGCAGGACGGCGCCCGACTCGAACGTTACGTCGAGTCCTCACTCGAGGCGAGCCGGGAGGTCATCGAGTCGAATACGGTGCGAGAGCGGGTGGCCTCGGTCTCGGATCAGCTCGATGACGATCGTCTCCGGGAGGAAGCCTATTTTCTGGGCGCTCGCATCACGGCTATCGACGCCGAGGTCGTCTCCGACGAGACCGACGTTCTCACCACCTTCGTCGACGTCTTCGAAATCCCGCGCGATCGGCTGAAACTCCTGACGCGCAAACTGCGCACGCAGCTCTGACATACGAATGCCCCCCGCCACCTCGAGGCGACGGGGGGCTCGGAGGAATCGAAAGCTCCCGCCCGCGTCGACCGGGAGGTCGAACGCAGAGGGGATGCCGTTCGAGTACGGTCACGGACACGTGTTGGCCGGCTGACAGGAGCTGGTGGCGGGACAACAGATGTTGGGACCGCCGCCACAGCTCACGTTGTCGCAGTCGTCGTCGAGGCAGTCGGTACTGCCGTCGCAGTCGTTGTCGAGACCGTCTCCACAGGACTTCTCGGTGTTATCGTAGGTCGCAGGCGCCTGACAGTTGCCGTTCGAGTCGAGCGTGCCGTTCGAGCAGACACCCGTCGAGGTTCCGTTGTAATCGCAGTCACAGCCCTCGTCGGTGATGCCGTCACAATCATTGTCGAGCCCGTCGCAGAGGGTTTCGTCCTGCTGGTAGTCGCCGGGCGGCTGACAACTGCCATTCGAGCCAATAGTACCGTCCGAGCAGACCCCGGTCGAGGTGTTGTCGTAGTTGCACTGACATCCCTCGTCTTTGGTGCCGTCGCAGTCTTCGTCGGTATTGTTGCCGGAACCGTCACTGCTGCAGGCTTCGTCTTCGGGCGTCACCTCGTTGTTGCAGGTGCCGAACGAACCGTTCTGGCACGTCTGGATGCCGCCGGTACAGGGGCCGACGCCCTTCGTGCCCTGCGGACCCGTGTAGCAACTCTGGGTCTCGCCATCCTGACAACTGCATCCCTCGTCGACGGTGCCGTCGCAGTCGTCGTCGAGACCATTGCACTTCTCGGGCTCCGGCGTCACTTCATTCATGCACGATCCGAAATCGCCGCCGTTGCAGGTGCGTTCGCCGCGCTCGCATTCGCCGCGCCCCGCCGTCCCCGAGGGACCCGTGTAACAGTCCTCGGTGGTGCCATCTTGACAGGTACAGCCCTCGTCGGTCTCGCCGTCGCAGTCGTTGTCTTTGGCGTCACAGGCGGTTTCGTCGCTCTGGTAGTCGCCCGGCGCCTGACAGTTGCCGTCGTCGTCCTTTTGGCCATTCGTGCAGACCCCGCGGTCTTCGCCGTTGTAGTCGCACTTGCAGCCTTCATCGACGACGCCGTCGCAGTCGTTGTCCTTGCCGTCGCATTTGGTCTCCTCGCGCTGCCACGACTCGGGCGGCTCACAGCTCCCGTCGCTATCGCTGACCGTCCCCTCGGTACAGACGCCGCGGTCGCGATTCAGGGCATCGCATTTGCAGCCTTCGTCGACGACGCCGTCGCAGTCGTTGTCGACCTCGTCACAGGTCGATTCGTCGTCCTCGTAATTGTCGGGTTCCTGACAGATCTCACCGTCGGCGTTCGGGTCGAGCGTCGCGTTACCGCACACGCCGTCGGATTTGCCCTGGTAAACGCACGGATCGCCGCTCATCCCGTCGGCGGTGTCGGCAGTTCCATCCATCTGGGTCGTGCCGTCGGACGTGGCCCCATCGGAGGCCGTCCCATCGACCGCCTCGGCGTCACTCGTCCCTCCATCACTCGCCTCGGTGTCCCCCACGTTCCCCGTGGCATCCTCTGCCCCGCTGGACGCATCCGAGTTGGATTGGGGCCGTGAAGCGTCGGGTCCGTCGCTACATCCCACGGCGACCAGTCCCAGTGCGAGACATCCAGCGATGATCTAAGATGAATTCCGATGGCTATGAAACATGGTGGCCTCGATGGTGAAGCGAGTCTCTACGTCGAACCCTCGAGATCGGCGACGTGGTGCCGTCGAGAGATCCCTCGACCCTCCGATACGTCGGGCGGCGAGACATCAGCGCAATGTCGCATACAGACAAAATGCTAGATCCCATTGTAGCGCATAGATTTATGGGACCCAAATTTCTTTTCGACATCGAATGGAAGTCTCCAGCCCACTCCAATCGCAGTCGAATGCTCGTCTCGCTCCAGAGGTCGTCAGCGGGTCAGGTGAGACCATATTCGTCCCGGATAGAGGGAGCGGAAGGTATCCAGGGAGGGAACACGAGCTCCCGTTTCAAAAAGGGTCGAGGCCCCATGCGCCAGGCGTGGAGCTGCGTATCAACGCCCCGAAGGCCTCCATCGAGAATGGAGGAGGGGAAGGGATGGACCGGCGTGTCGAATGTCCCTCTCAAAACGTGACGACAAACTCCCCGCTTCCCGAGCCGATAGCTTCGGCGCAACTGGAAGTGTCACTGGCTCGAAAATCGTCGGCCGAGCCGTCGCAGGGCTGGACCTCGACGAATTCGGGATTGCCGGCCCCCGAACTCTGAAAACACTGGGCGCCGTACTCGTAGACTCGGAGTCGTTGACCCGTGCGAAGGCTCCGGAAACCGTCATCTCCGGTGGGAACCCCGACGACGATCGAGCCTCGACAGCCGAGCGACACGACGGTGTCGTTGCGAAATTTGGAGCCTCCCTCCGATCTCGGGCACATCTGTCCCGAGTCGCCGAAGAGTTCGAGGGGGGGCGTCTCCGTTGATGACGGCGCTAGCCTGCGTGTAGCGATTCTCTCTCCCCTGAAAATTGGTCGCGACAGTGTCGGCCCATCCGATGCGATCGCCGTTCGAGTCCTCCAGTCGGACTCCGAAGAGATCGGCGCCGGGCGAGCTCCCCTCACACTGGCTCCCACTGCCCCTCTCTCGGGTGACGTCGCGGTGGCGGACGAACTGGAACGACTCGGCCTCTTCGCACTGGTGGGGGTCGGGCTGGGTGTTGCAGATCTGCTCGCCGGGACAGTCGTCGTTGCTCGTACAGGCTCCGAACCCGGTATCCGCTCCCGTGGACGTATCCGAGCGCGTGGAGTCGTCTCGCGTATCGGACGTCCCCCCATCTCGTGTGACGCCCGTATCGCCGACGGGATTGCCAGCATCCGAGGGGTTCGACGGGTTGTTCGAGGGCACACAGCCCCGCTCTCCGGCCGGGGCGTCGACGTTGGAGCTGCACTGGCTGCTCGGACACGCCCCACTCGACGAACAGGGCGAGACACACTGTCCCGGTCCCGAACCGCCCAGATAACAGAATCGACTGGAGGGGCAGTCGCTCGAGCTCTGACAGGTCGTGGGGTCGTTCGAGCGAGACTGCTCGACGACACATCCGCGGTAGTTGCTGCCCTCGATCCCCGCCGACTGGCACGTGGCGCCCGAGGCCCGACAGGTGCGATCCTCGCGATTGCAGCTTCTCACACACGTGCCGGCTCGATTGGCGTTCGGTCGATAGCAGACCTGTCCCCGCGGACAGTCGCTCGTCAGTTAACACGGCACGGGCTGGCTCCGCGTCGATTCGTTGTCGTCATCCGAGCGCTGAGCGCAGCCGACGAATCCGATCGCGAGAAGCACGACACACGCCGCCGACCAACATCTGCGAGATAGAGAAGCGTCCATGGAACCGATGTGGGGATGAGAATACGACAACTCGGGGCTGTTCCTCGGAGAGAGCTCGAGCCGGTCGCCCCAAATCGTCTGTGATGAGACTGAATTACAAGTCGCTGAGCTGGAGGACGTTCTCCGAGAAGGCGTCGTAGGTCTCGAACCGGTCCCGCACGTAATCTCGTTTGTCACTCGGCATGTCGATCTCTTCGATGGGATCGACGCCCGAGCCGAGCGGATGAAAGGTCGTCTCCGGCGTGCCGTTGGCGATCTCGCTGGAGAGCCAGCTATCGTTGCGCCGGACGTACTTGGTGTCGTCGACCAGGAAGGCGAACTGGTTGAACCGGTACTGGTCGAGCGTCTTGCCGTCGCGATTGTACCAGTAACTTTCGAGCACCGTCTCGGAGCGCTCCGGCTCCTCGACCAGATCGAGCAGGTGGTCCTCGTCGTCGAGCAGATCGGCCCCGCTCTTGTTGAGGATCGTGCCGTAGAGGTCGCGAAGGGAGACGGTATCGTCGATCGTCTGGCCACGACTCTCTCCGGGTTCGAGAATGTCGATCGGCGTCCGATTGCCCCCGTCGGTGACGTTGCTGAAGTGGTACTGCCACCCCTGATCGCCGAAGTTGTCCCCGTGATCGGAGCAAAAGAGAACGAGATTGTCCCGGTCCTGGTGCATCTCTTCGATGAAGCGATCGATCTTCGGCGCCAGGCGCGACCACGCCATCTGCTGGCGATTCCGGAGTGTCTGGAGCATGTCCTCGGCGATGTACTCCTTTTTCGACATCAGGCGCGTCTGATTGACGTAGTGGAAGAGCGCCCAGATCTCGCGCAGGTTGTCGACGATCTCCTCGGTCGACAGCTCGAAGGTATCGCCGATGTGATAGGGGAAGTGCGTCTCCATGAGGTTGATGAACATGAAGACG
>JAQCND010000222.1 GCA_028274765.1 Bradymonadaceae bacterium | reverse complement strand
TCCGGAGGAAGTACAGGCGCGCTCCGAAGGCCGGGCCTTCCGGACCGACTCGATATCGGTCCGGAGCGCCTTGATACGTCCTCGACGTGAGCATCCCTGCGTGAGCCGGCTAGAAGCCGGGCCTTCCGGACCGACTCGATATCGGTTCGGAGCGCCAGCATCCCTGCTGGCACGTGGCTTCAGCGACGCCCTGGCGGGAGGATGGAGGTGGCATAACAAGGAACGAATCGTGAACGTGTAATTTATACCTCTAATGCCATCGCACCGTCGCCCTCCCAGGAGAGTGATGACAAAGAGGAAATGGACTGTTATGATACTGCGCGTCGAGTTTCCTGCGGTGAATCGCTTCGATTTGAGGGAAGGCAGCGGCGGACGGGTCGAGTAAGTACTCTGCACGTCCCGCTCTTTCTCTCGCCCGTCATGGCGAACGGGGGCGATTGGCACGCGGACATCCTTTCAACACTCTCTGTCACGGAGTATTTCCATGACTGTCAACCCTCAGACTGCCGGTGAATCGCACGAGGACGAGACGACCTCGAGGCAGGACGCCCCCTCGGAGATGTCGTCTGACGACCTCATCGTCTGTCGCAATCCCGCCACGGGCGAGGTGATCGAAGAAGTCCCCGTCACCTCCGATGAGGAGCGTCGAGAAGCCGTCCGTCGAGCTCGGGACGCCCAGTCGCACTGGAGACGCCTCCCGGCCGACGAGCGGGCCGACTATCTGCTGGAGGCTCGCGACATCCTTCTCGATCACCGCCAAGAGCTGCGTTCGATCGTCGTCGAGGAGACCGGCAAGCCGCCCATGGACGCGATGGCCGAGCTGGCGATGGTCTGTGACACCCTCGGGTATTACGCATCCGAGGGGCCCGAGATGCTGGCCGACGAGACTCTCGACCTCCATTTGCTTAAAAACAAGCGCATTACGGTGCAGCGCTCACCGGTGGGGCTCGTGCTCAACATCAGTCCCTGGAATTTCCCGCTGGATCTGGCGATGACCCCTGTCATCCCGGCGCTGGTCGCAGGGAACGCCGCCATCGTCAAACCCTCGGAACATACGACCCTGACGGCGATGCGGGTTATCGAACTCCTCAACCGAGCCGGTCTCCCGGAGGGACTCGCCCAGGTGCTGCCGGGATACGGCGAAACGGGCTCGAAGCTGATCGACGAAGCAGATGCCGTCAGCTTTACGGGGAGTGTGCGAACGGGGCGAACGGTCGCCAAGCAGGCGGCCGAAAACCTCGTGCCGTGTACGCTCGAGCTCGGCGGTAAAGACCCCTGCATCGTCCTCTCGGACGCCCATGTCGCCCGTGCAGCCAACGGGGCCGTCTGGGGCGCGTTCTTCAATGCCGGTCAGTGCTGCATGTCGACCGAGCGGGCATACGTCCACGAAGATGTCTACGAGGATTTCGTCGATCGCGTCGTGGCGCTGACTCGTGAGCTCCGGCAGGGCAATCCGGCCGAGGGCGAAGTCGATGTCGGGGCCATGACTTTTCCCGAACAGACCGACATCGTCGAGCGCCACATCGAGGATGCCGTCGAGAAGGGGGCTCGTGTGCTGACCGGCGGCGAACGACGCGATCTGGCCGGAGGCGAGGGCGACTTCTTCGCCCCCACCGTGCTCGTGGACGTCACCCACGACATGGACATCATGCAAAAAGAGACGTTTGGCCCCACGCTTCCGATCATGAAGGTCCCGTCGGCCGCCGAGGCCATTCGGCTCGCCAACGACACGCCCTTCGGGCTCAATGCCTCGCTGTGGTCGCAAGACCGCGATCGCGCTCGGCGACTCGCCCGCCAGCTCGATTCCGGCAACGTCTGCATCAACGATGTCATCGCCAGCTACTCGGCCATGGAGGCTCCGTACGGCGGCGTGGGCGATTCGGGCGTTGGGCGTCGCAAGGGAGCCTGGGAGGTCGAAGACTACGTGCAACCCAAAACGGTCATGGAAGATCTCATCGGGCTGGAGCGCGAACCCTTCTGGTATCCCTACAGCGACAAGACGCTCGAGACGATCGACAAGGCCGTCAACACACTCTTCCGGCGCGGCATTACCAACAAAATTAAAGGATTGTTCGAGTGACGTGGCGTCGGCGCCCTTCTCCAGAGGTTTCGGGCGCTCGCGCTGCTGTGACATCATCGCCGCCGCACAGCCTCGCGGTCACGATGATCCTCGGGTGAACGAGCTACCGCCGATTTTATGAGCAACGAACCGGGCATTCTTCCAGAGCCGATTCCCTTCGGCAAGTACTATCTCCTCGAACGCATCAGTGTCGGGGGAATGGCCGAGATCTACAAGGCCAAGGCGTTCGGTGTCGAGGGGTTCGAACGGCTGCTCGCCGTCAAGAAAATCCTCTCGAGTATCGCCGAAGACGAATCATTCATTGAGATGTTCGTCGACGAGGCGAAGATCGCCGGCCAGCTCAATCACCCGAACATCGCCCAGATTTTCGACCTCGGGAAAGTCGATGACTCGTATTACATTGCCCTCGAGTACATCAGCGGCGAAGATCTGAAGACGATCTTCGAACGTGACCGTCGCATCGGGGCCAACGTCGACATTCCCCAGATTTGCTACGTCATCATGAAGGTCTGCGAGGGCCTTCACTACGCTCACAACAAGAAAGATTCGCAGGGCAACCCCCTCAACATCGTCCATCGTGACATCTCGCCGCAGAACATTCTGTTGTCGTACGAGGGCGAGGTCAAAATCATCGACTTCGGGATCGCCAAAGCCCAGGGCAAGACGAGCCAGACCCAGGTGGGCGTGTTGAAAGGCAAATTCAGTTACATGAGCCCGGAGCAGGTTCGCGGACTCCAGGTCGATCATCGCAGCGACATCTTCAGTCTGGGCATCGTGCTCTACGAGATGCTCACGCTGGAGCGACTCTTTTTGGGCGAGAGCGACTTCGATACGCTCGAAAAGATCCGCAAGGTCGAGATGAGTCCGCCGTCGCTCTACAATCCCAACATCCCCGACGAGCTCGAAGAGATCGTCCTCAAGGCCCTGGCTCAAGACCCCGACGACCGCTTTCAGTCGGCCGGAGCATTCGGCGAGGCGCTGGAGCGCTTCATGCGCAACCAGGATTACTACTATAAAAACACCGACCTCGCCGACTGCATGAAGGAGGCCTTCAACGAGGATCTGGAATTCGAGCAAAAGAAGCTCGAATATTTCCGAGACCTCGATCTCGTCCCTCCCAATCAAGAGGAGGAAAAAGAGGAGGAGGAGGACGAGGGGTTGATGTGGGACGAAGACGAGATGGAGACCCAGATCTTCGACCGGGACGATCGGTCTCAGCCGATGCCTCCGGCCAGCGAAACGGTCGAGGATCCGGATATCGTCTATGCCGACGATAGTCCTCCGGCCGAGACGCCTCGCAGCAACAGCGAACAGGTCGAAGTGGTCGGCCCCGATCAGGAAGTCGACGTCGTCGAACCGGGCGACAATGCGCCTCCGACCGCCGATTACGACCGAGACGAGGGCAGTCCACCCGCCGAGGAGGCTCCCGTCGTCCCGACAGGAGACGATTCCCCGGGGGAGCCCCCCCCTCCGACCGCCGATTACGACCGAGACGAGGGCAGTCCACCCGCCGAAGAGGCTCCCGTCGTCCCGACAGGAGACGATTCCCCGGGGGAGCCCCCCCCTCCGACGACTGATTACGACCGAGACGATCGCGAATCGCCTGTCGACGATCCCGTCGCTCCCGTCGAGCACGAAGGCCTCGAGGAGCCCGACGAACCGCCCAACCTGACCGAACTGACCGCCGAGGATGCCTCGGAGCCCGACGACGACGGGGCCCCGAACGCGGAGGAGCGGCGTCGACGCCCAACCGCTCAGCTCGGAGACGACGAACAACTGCCCGAGCCCGACGCTCCACGGCCTCGAACGCCCTCGCCGTCGACCTCGTCGGCCGAGTCCGACGATCCGCTGAATCAGGCCTGGATCGCCGGGATTGCGGCCGCGGTCATGATCCTCGGCATCGCCGGAATCGGCGTCTGGAACGGGTGGTTTGCTGATGGAAGCGCCGACCAGAAGGCCAAAATTACGTTTACGTCCACTGAAGGTACTCCGGACAACGTACGTGTCCTCATCAACGATAAACAGATCTACGAGGGCTCGCTCCCCCATACGTACGCTCTCAAACCGAGCGAGGGTCAAACTCGCATCGAAGTCACGCGAGAGGGATACGGGGTCGACGTTGGAAAGCAGACACTCAAGCCCGGATATACCTACGATTTCGAGGTCGATCTCGAAAAGAGTGAGGCTGGAACCGGAGAGATCTTCGTGCAGTCGGCTCCCCCCGGCGCCGAAGTCGCGCTCGATGGCGAAGCGCTCGACGATCCTACTCCGGTCACGGCCGATCAGCTCGAGGCGGGAACGCATACACTGACCCTCCGCAAGGACGGGTATCGCGAGGCCGATCGTGAAGTCAGTCTCGAGGATGAAGAGAGTACCGAGATCGAAGTCGAGTTGTCTCCCCAATCGATCGCACTGACGATCGAGAGCGATCCCGAGGAAGCCTCGTTCGAGGTGATCGATGCGTCATCGGACGAGACGGTCGAGACCGGAGAAACCCCCGAGACGATCGAGGAACTCGACACCTCGACGACGTATCACATCCGAGTCGAACGGAACGGATACGAAGTCTGGCAGGAAACCTTCGAGCCCGGAACCGCCTCCGAACCTGCCGTCACCGCCGAGCTAGTCGAGCGTGAGGACACATCCGAGTCGGAGCGCGTGGCTCAACGCAATACGGACGACGAACCCGACCGGGCCGGGCCCCCGTCGAACCCATCCCCCCGTCATTCCAAACCTGAATCAGAGACGGGTGATTCTCCTGAAACCGGAGGGGAACAAGGGTCGAGTGCCTCCGAAGCCTCCAGCGAATCGACGGGCTCCCCTCCCTCGGGCGACGGTTCGAACACGGCCGAATCCTCGGGGAACGACCCCGCGTCGGTCGACCCCCCCCGGGAGAACTCGTCCGACGATGAGGGAAGCCCCTCGGACGAAGAACCACCCTCGAGGGCCGACAATACCTCGAAGACGGAGTCCGACCATGATTCGAGCGGAGATAATGAGGACCAAGGTTCGAGCTCCGAATCTAGCGAACCCGGTACGGTCAAAATCCAGTCCATTCCGCCGGCCGAGGTCTATATCGACGGCAGCAGCGTGGGCTATACTCCAATCGTCGGTCACGAACTCTCACCCGGCAAGCACGAGGTTCGCCTCTCCAACGAGGGGGCCGGCATCAACAAGACGTATTACGTCGACATCAAACCGGGAGAATCCAAGAAAGTCATCAACAAGAATTGACGTGTTCGTCGAGCCCGGGAGGCCCTCTCACGGCGAAGATTCTGTGCCCGTCTTTTTTCGTCGTCGCTTGTAGCAGGTCTCGACAGGCCAATCACTCTTCCGATGCGTCGGCGCTCGAGGCCGCCTCTGAGGCACTCCAGAGAACGGAGGGGACGGAGAGTTTGCCCATCGAACGAGGTGTCTCTCGGTGTCACGAGCACCGTGACGGGTGCGCCTGTACTCTCGGAGGCATGCACTATCTCGAGGGGGGCGGGGACGATCACCATGCCCCCCGGTCGTGCCGCCGAGTGTCTAGCGTCGGGATGCGCGCTCGACCAACCGGTGGTATGCGGAATGCATGCATCGATGTGGGTCACCGGGGAGGGCGGACGTCGCGATCTCCGGCGTGCCCACTCGCACTACCGTCGAGCCTGTCGGAGAGGACTACAACCTCGCCCCTCGCCAGTCCGACGATCGAGTTTCGATCGTCACGCGGGGCGCAGCGAATCCGCCTGGACACGGGCCCGTCAGACTCGGCCCGGTCCGTGGCTCCCAGACCCTCATGGATGACATCCCCTCCGGCGATCAGCGGTCGATGATTGTACTCCCGCGATGGATTACAATTACGATCTGTGGGGGACTCGTCACGGTCTTCCGGCTCTCGGAGCGCCCCTGTAAGCGGCCTCGCTGGCACGTTGCCGAATGACTTCCTTTCGGAAAAAGCGAGGCGACCCGTCCACGCAAAGCTAGAGCCACGGCTGCCGATAGCACTCCCTGCAGTCCATGCTCTTGGGCGAATCGATCATCTGCGATACAACGACAGCCGAAACGATGACGTTTGGCTGAGCACGATATCAATATTTCGATGACTCGCACGGAGTATCGCGACCCATGACGACTTCGATGGAGCCCCCGACACGCTCGCATGTCGCCCTCTTCGGTTGGAGCCTGCTGGTGGTGTGTCTCACCCTCGCTGCGGGATGTTCCAATCCCAAAAAGAAAGCCAAAAAGAAGCTCGACAACAAGATCGAGACGTGTCGCAACGCCGAAGGAACGTTTCACACGGTCGAAGCCTTCGGCGATCTGACCCGCAAGATCCTCCAAAGCACGTGTGAGAAAGAGGCTGGAAATCTCGAGATGCCCGACGAGTTCTCCGCGCAGGTTCAAGTCGGGCCCTATACCTGGGAGCTCGGGCTCGAGGAGGAGACGGGCCTGTGGGTCCTCAAGGACGTGCGATGGGATGCACTCGACAATGCTCGAGACCGACTCGACACCGAGGATCCCGACCAGGCCGGGCTCGAGCGCACCGTTGAGCTGCTCGGCCAGGCTCAGGAACAGTACGGCGAGAGCGGCTGGATCCGACTGCGCCGACTGGAGACGATGCTCGATCTCCGGACCCAAATGATCGGCGAAGGGGATATCGAGCCGCTGAAGCTCGGTGGACAGGCCCGCAAACAGTACCGTGAGACGCTCGAGTGGGCCCAAAGCCAGGACAACCGGGACGTCGAGGCCGAGGCTCGTCTGATCGTCACCGATTATCTGAACTCGTACATGACGTACATCCAGGACTCCAAACGCAGTCTCGGGGGCAAGACCGAACGGTATGAGAACGTCATCGAACAGGCCGAGGAGAATGGCAACGACGAACAGGCCGAAAAATACCGAAAGACACTCGAAAAACTCAAAGAAGAACGCCCCAAGAAACGCAAGCGTTACAACAAGCGGCTCGAGGCGACGCGCACCGCCCTTTGCGAACGATATACCGACATGGTGCCGAGCGGTATCGAGGACGCGTCGCTCAAGAAGCGAGTCATTTCGGCCAAGGATTCCCTGGAGTGCGCGACCATCCTCGCCGACGATTCGAGCGACGAGGACGTGGCGGACGACGAGTAAAGCGTCCGTGTCAAAACATCGATATGGGACTTGGAGCGCCGGCGACCCGCCGGCCTGGGTCGAAGAGCAACCAGTTGTGAAACCAACTCGAAACCCGATTCCCCTGTGTGGAGCGGCCCATGACGTACCGTAACGAGCACCTCGCCAATCTCGGATTCCAGCTCGTCGAACGAGACACCTGTCATGAGATCGAGCCCCTGCTCCGTACATGCAATCTCGACCCGCTCGGCGGTGTTGACGTCGACGCCTGGCGAGACTCGCGATATCTGGCGGCCACCACGCAGGCCGGAGGAAACGCCGCCTGCATCGGGTGGAACCGCGACGATCGGGACGAGGATCTGGCCGTATTGCATTCGCTGGCCGTCGCGCCGTCGAGTCGCCGCAGCGGGATCGGCGCCTCGCTCGTCGCGAGCGCCCTCGGACACCTCATGGATGCCGATCCCGTTCGAGACGTCTATCTCATCACCGACGTGGCTCGAGCTTTCTTCTCGCGATTTGGATTCAATGCCGTCGACCGCGCCGATCGTCCGGATGCGATCGAGGCACATCCCCTCTTTGAAGAGGCGCACCCCGACGCGACGTCGCTGATGCGTCCCTATCGGCCCGCCAAGCGTGGACTCGACCAGTGTGCCTTCCGTCTGATTCGCAACACCACCTCTGACGAGCAACTTCCGGTCGGAAGCGTCTTCTTTTTTGAGCAATCGGGCTCGATGATCGAGGCGCGCTATCAGGGCCACCCTGTCGAACGAGGTCATCTTCTGGCCCGAATCGACGATCGGGATTTTCGCTTTGTCTGGCAACAGTACGCCGACGGCGAGCTCGTGCGAGGCGAGGGCGAGATCGACGTCGACGTGCGAGACGACGGTCGGCGCGAGCTCCGCGAAAAGTTCGGCGACGATCCGGGGGAGAGGATGCTTCGAGAGGTCTGAGGAGAGGCTTGACGTTACAGGGGCATTACGCAGGGATGGGGGCTTCATCCGAAGCCGGGAGGAACGCCAGCACCGAGGAAGTGAAGGCTTCGGGCTGGTCCTCCATCGGACAGTGGCCCACCCCGTCGAGGATCTCGATGCGAGAATCCGGAATGACGGAATTGAGAAGCTGAATGGTGTCGACCGACAGCAAGTGATCGTCGGCTCCTGTAATGATGAACGTCGGCCGATCGACGCGGTGAGCGCCCGGAAGACGGTCGGGTTCACTCAGCAAATCCGAGCCGAGCGCGAGCATGAATGCCAGCCGGTCCTTCTGCTGGAGAGGGCGAAGGTAGGAGTCGAGCTCTTCGCTCGTCATGCGCGACTGACGCCACTGGAGTGGTTCGTAGAGACGCAGGGCCATCGGATTGGTGCCCAGTTGCGCCACCTCGGTCGGAAGCATGTCGAAGATCCTCGACGTCC
>JAQCND010000211.1 GCA_028274765.1 Bradymonadaceae bacterium | reverse complement strand
GGGCCCCCTTCAACCGCAATCGGCTCGGGGAACGCGCCGCCGTGGCCGCCCTCGACGACGAGGCATTTGTCGAGGAGTCGGTCGAGCTCAACGAACGGGGCCGAGAGCAGCTCGAGGCGGGGCTCGACAACCTCGAATCGCACGGTGTCAACTGGACGCCGAGCCAGACCAACATACTGCTGATGTGCACACCCTTCGAGGCCGAGCGCATCCACGAACGCATGCTGCACGACGGCGTCGTCGTTCTCCCCATGGATGGATACGATCTTCCTCGTCATCTTCGCATCACCATCGGGACGGCCGAGGACAACGCCCGCTGTCTCGAGTCGCTGACATCCACCCTGCAGGACCTGGAGGATTCCGCATGATCATCGCCATCGACGGACCTGCCGGCGCCGGCAAATCCACGATCGCCCGGCGGGTCGCCGAACTACTCGACATTCAGCTCGTCGATACGGGGGCGCTGTATCGCGCGGTCGCCCACCGGGCCATGCATGAGGACGTCGAGGCCGACGAGGCCGAGTCCATTGCCGACATCGCCGAGGAGCTGTCCTTCGAATTTCGGCGAGAGTCGTCGGATGGCGACATCGAGAACATCCTCTACTGCGACGGCGACCGACTCGGCGACGAGATCCGCACCCAGGCGATCAGCGAGATGACCAGCCTCATCTCCTCGTACCTCGAAGTGCGAGAGGCTCTCCTGGAGGCCCAGCGCGAACTCGGCCGCGCTCGACCCAGCGTCCTCGAAGGCCGCGACATCGGCACGGTCATTTTTCCCAATGCCGAGGTCAAAATCTTTCTGACCGCCTCGGCCGAGGAGCGCGCCCGGCGGCGCTACAACGAACTCGCCGAACGGGGCGAGGAGGTCGGCTACCGCGACATCCTCGAGGAGATTCGCGAACGCGACGAACGCGACCGCAACCGCGAGGTCGCTCCCCTCCAGCGCGCCGACGATGCCGTCGAGGTCGACTCCACGGACATGAACGTCCGCGAAACCGTCACCGCCGTCCTGGACGTCGTCTACGAACAGACCGGCGGCGAGTGGATGTGATCGTCTCCCGGACCGAGGATGTCTGAGCTCTGTTTCCGCCGAACCGAGGTCCGAGGTTCTTCGTAGCGCCGGCGTCCTCGTCGGCATGTGAAACCGCCCCCGCCATCCCTCGAATCAAAAAACAACTATTATCATTCTCCCCTTTCTTCGAGGGTGAGATCCGTCCCGCCCGATTTTTCTATCCACTCCCAGCCCCTGAACTCGCCCGTAGGGTGTGACTCAGGTCCGTGGGCTCTCGACGGCGCGTGGTTGGGAGCGTTGGCCTCCCTGCCGGCCGATCATCGAGTCGGTCGACCGCAAGCCTCGTGCCACGGCGTATCCCACGGTATTCGAGCGGACCCTCGCCCGTGAGCATCCGACATGGACGCTCCCCTGCGCTAGTCGCGACCATACAGTTGTGTTAGCATTCCGAAAATGTAGCTCGTAAAAACGATATCACTGGTTTGATGCTATCGTACGAGCCATGTGACATACTCAAGGACCATGCAATCAACGGGAGTAGCCGATGACGGAGCGTTCAACCTCCTCACCCCCCCCCGCCTCGGATGATGCTGACTTCTTCGAGCGTGTCTACGAGTCCTCGCCGGACATGCTCTATTCGGTCGATCTCGAGTCCGGCGACATCGTGCGATGCAACCCGACGTGTGCTCGGAAGATCGGCGTCGATCGAGACGCCATCGTCGGTCTCTCGGAGCTCGAACTCTACCATCCGGAATCGAGAGGACGGGTCGAATCGGCCCGAGAGAGGCTCCGTGACGACCAAACGGTCGACAACCTCGAGGTTGAGCTTCTCCCACGCGACGAGGACGCCCCCCTCGATGCCTTCTTGAGCGCGGCGAGCATCGAATATCGCGAGGGAACGCCCGTGCTCTCGCACTCGGTTCTCCACGACATCTCCGAGCTGAAACAGACCGAGCGCAAACTCAAACAACAAACCGAACGCCTTCAACGCTCCAACGAGGAACTGGAGCAGTTTGCCTACCTCGCCTCCCACGATCTCCAGGAACCTCTCCGCATGGTGGCCAGTTACACGCAACTTCTGGCCAAGCGGTACGAGGATCAGCTCGACGAACGCGCTCAAAAGTACATCGACTACGCCGTCGACGGGGCGCAGCGGATGAAAGCGCTGATCAACGACCTCCTGGAGTACTCGCGAGTCGGACGGCGCGACGAGACCCATGTTCGCATCTCGATGGAGGAGCTCCTCGCCGAAGTCGAGGCCAACCTCAAAATGCGGATCGCCGAGTCCGGCGGCGAGGTCGTCTACGACGAGTTGCCCGACATCGAGGGCAAACCCACCCAGATTCGCCAACTCTTCCAGAATCTCGTCGACAATGGGCTCAAGTTTTCAGAAGCCGAGACGCCTCGGGTCGAGATCCGAGGTGAAACCCGAGAGGACGAGGCGCATCTCGAGATCGAGGACAACGGCATCGGCTTCGACGAGGACAATGCCGACCGTATCTTCCAGGTGTTTCAGCGCCTGCACGAGCGCGGAGCCTACGAGGGAACGGGAGCCGGTCTGGCCATCGTCGACAAGATCGTCCAACATCACGACGGTACGATCGAGGTGGACTCCGAGCCCGGACGGGGGACGCTCATCTCGTTGACGCTACCCGCTGCCTGAGCACCTCGGAGCATGCGAGGTGTTCGAGTCCTGGTTTTCCCCAGCACGACGGACGACCCCATGGAACAGGAACAAAGGGCCGATATTCTGCTCGTCGAGGACAATCCGGCCGACATCGAACTGACGCGAGAGAGCCTCGACGAGGCTCGGATCTTGAGCAATCTGCACGTCGCACGAGACGGCGTCGAGGCGATGACGTTCCTCAATCAGGAGCCTCCCCAGGAGGACGCCCCGATCCCGGATCTCATCCTCCTCGATCTGAATCTCCCCAAAAAGGACGGCCGCGAGGTCCTTCGGGAGTGCAAGGAGGACGAAGAGCTCCGCAAGCTGCCGATCGTCGTGCTGACTTCCTCCCAGGCCGAGGCCGACATCGCACGAGCCTACGATCTGCACGCCAATTCCTACGTGGTCAAACCCGTCGAGCTATCGGAGTTCGTCGAGATCATGAAGCGCATCGGGGGGTTCTGGCTCCGCGTGGTCAAACTCCCGGACGAGCAGTTGTCGTAATTTGTGGTACGAGAGGTACTTCCATGCGCCCATCCTCCGATGCTTCGCTCGATCTGCTGTTGGTCGAAGACAATCCCGGAGACGTCGGACTCGTCGAATCGTACCTGGAGGCGATCGAACCCCCGACCACCCTGCGGCACGAGACGCGTCTCGACGATGCTCTGGAGGCGTTGTTCGAGTGGGAGCCCGACGTGGTGTTGCTCGATCTGGGCCTCCCCGACGCCGGGGCGCAAGAGACGATCGAGGCCATTCCGACGCTCAAAATTACCTCCGCCGTGGTGGTTCTCACGAGCGGAGCATGCCCCGAGGTCGAGTTCGAGGCCCTGCAGGCCGGAGCCGACGAATTTCTCAACAAAAACGAGCTCGACGCGAGCCTGCTCGCTCGCTGCATCGATCACGCCGACGAGCGGTATCGCACGAACCGCGAGCTCGAGATGATCCAACGGGCGATCGACCATGCCGACGAGGGCGTCGTGATCGCCGATGCCCGGCGCGAGGACATGCCCATGATCTATTGCAACGAGGGCTTCGCTGAGATGACCGGCTATTCGGTCCAGGACGTCCTCGGCAAGAATTGCCGATTTATGCAGTGTGAGGAGACGGACCCCGATACGGTAGCTGACATTCGTGAAGCCCTCGAAGCCGAAGAACCGATTACGACTCAGATTCTCAACGAGACCAAGGAGGGTGAGCGCTTCTGGAACGAGCTCTCCATCACGCCGATCCACGACGACACCGGTCGGCTGAAATATTACGTCGGGTTTCAGCGCGATGTCACCCGGCGCGTCGAGGCCGAGAAGCGTCTCCGGGAGCGGCGACGCGAACTGGAGCGATACGAGACGATCATCGAGAGTTCGCCTCATGCGATCGCCTTCAAGGGACTGGATGGCCACTACCATCTCGTCAATCAACGGTTTGCCAATCTGATGGAACAAGACCGCGATCGCCTCGAGGGCTTCGAAGTCCAGGAAGCCCACGAATGCGCCCGACAACGGGGCGTCGAACGGACGCCTCTCGAGCCCCCGGAGGGCGACGAATCGCTTGAAATCGAGGAGGATATCGAGGTCGACGGCGAGCCGCGGACGCTACTGACGATCCAAATCCCCTACTTCGGTGAAAACGACGAGCGCATCGGAACCATCCAGATCAGCCGAGATGTGACCGAACGCAAGCAGATGCACGAACAGCTCGCCTACGAGGCTCAACACGATCAGTTGACGGGCCTCCCGAACCGGAGCCTGTTCGCCAAACGGCTGGAACATCTCTTCAAGCGCATCTCCCGTCGAGAGCGCGTGGTGATCGCGCTCATCGATCTGGACAATTTCAAGGTCATCAACGACAGTTTCGGCCACTTCATCGGAGACGTCCTCCTCAAACGGGTCGCCTCCCGACTCGAACAGACCATGAGGAGCGACGATCTCATCGCCCGCTTCGGCGGCGACGAATTCGTGGTGTTGTTGGAGTCGGATGCCAAGGGAGCGAGAGAGCTCGACTCGATCGGAGCTCGGCTCGAACAATGTTTCCTGCCCCCCTTCGAGTTAGCCGGCGACGAAGTGCCCATGTCGGCCAGCATTGGATTTGCGCACGTGACCCATGAAGACCTCGAGCAATGGGACCTCGACGAGGCTCGAGAAGCGATCACGCGAGCGGCCGACCGGGCCATGTATACGGCGAAGGCCCGTGCCGAGACCAGCTGGGAGAGCTTCGATGCCGTGACCCACGGCGAACGCTCGGAGCGCATCCAGCGCGAAAATCGCATTCGCGAGGGACTCGAACGGGACGAATTTGTTCCGTACTATCAACCCATCTACAGCCTGTCGGACGGCGGTGTGATGGCCGTCGAGGTGCTGGCCCGATGGGATCGTCCCGAACGGGGCATTGTCCCCCCGAAGGACTTCATTCCGTTGGCCAGCAAGTCGGATTTGCTCTGCCAGCTCGGCCGAGCGGTATTCGAGACGGCGTGTCGGCAGTTCCAGGCTCGCGCCTCATCTCTCCCCGATGACTTCGTCTCCGAACTCTACGTCAATCTGAGCCCCCGACAGCTCCGGAATTCCGAGTGTCTCAAGCGTTTCTGTGATATCGCCGACGAGGCGGCTCATCACATCGAGATCAGCTTCGAAGTGACCGAATCTCAGCTGCTGGAACACCTCGAACCCATCGTCGAACTGCGCAAGTCGGCTCGGTCGATCGTGCTCGACGACTTCGGGACGGGATTCTCGTCGATGAAGCGACTCAAGGCGATGCCCGTCGACGTCGTCAAACTCGACATGGAGTTCGTACAGGGTGCGACGATCAACGAGTTCGACGCCGTCATCGTCGAAAAGATCGGTGAGCTGGGACAGCGCGTCGATCTGAACGTCGTCGGCGAGGGGGTCGAAGATGCCGAGCAACTCGCCTTCCTCGACGAAGCCGGGTTCACGGCCGCTCAGGGCTTTTATCTCGCTCGCCCGCAACCGCTCGACGATCTGCTCGACTCTCCCTCCGGCGCGAGGGAGGCGGAGGACGACGACCGGGAGCCGTCACCGTCCGAATATGAACAGGTGTGAGATCGATAGAGAGAATTGGGGCGCTCGCCGACGTGTCGAGGCGCCTTACATCCCCTCACGGAGTTGATCGATGCTGGAGTCGGGCTGGCGGACGACGCTGGGGTCGTATTCGAGGCGATCGGTCTGGCGATCTCGCCAGAAGGCCAGTCCGTTGCGGAGCTGCTGGAGGAGCTGTTCGGCGCGGCTCCAATGTTCGATGACCTCGCCGCGTCGCCGACGCGGGGCGATTCGGGAGAGATGTTCGACCGCTCCCTCGTTGCTCCCGGTCTTGAGACAGAGCAGGAGCAGCGAAGTGGTATACTGCCACATCGTTTCGCCGTGGCGCTGGGAGGCGGTGTCGGGGCGAGCGCGCGGAAGGTTGGGTTCGACCCAGTAGTGGCGCCCGCCGCCCTCCTGCTGGAAGTGTTGCTGAAACCACTCAATTTGCTCGGAGGTCTCGCCGGTGGGATCGCCGTCGGCCGCCGTGACATCGATGGCGCCGCCCTCGTCGATCGAGATGTCGACGGTCATCGACTCCGGGTGGGTGTGTTCGAAGATGTCTCGAGCCTCGACGACCTTGGGGGCGGCCTCTTCGGGTTGAGCGACCGCCAGGACGAAGCCCACGGTGCGTTCGCCGAGTTCGGCGAGGATGTCGGCCACGTCGCGGGCTTCGGGGCCGGTTAGATGGTAGTCGGCGATGCGGCCCTCGTCGCGGAGTGTGCGGACCTTGGCCTCCTGGTGGGGCTGTTCGCAGAGGTGGACGTCGAGTCCCGCCGATCGGAGGACTTCGACGGCGGCGATGCCGGCGCGACCTCCGCCGACGACGACGGCCACCGGACGGTCGGGGCCTCGCGAGCCGAGAATTGACGATTCGCGGACGTGTTCGGCGACGCGCTCCGCTGCGATC
>JAQCND010000204.1 GCA_028274765.1 Bradymonadaceae bacterium | reverse complement strand
GGTGACCCCGCATCCGCGGGGATTGACCCTCGGCACTTTGCGGTCTGGCCCGCTGGCATCCACCTCAAGGAGAACTTCCGAGCCTCTCGCCTCCAGATCTGGTCGAAACACGGCAAATTGGCCTGACTCCATCCGGGTTGCCTCTCCCCGTTCGGGGGATCTCGAATACGATGGATATCCACGCGACGACGCCGGGCTTCCGCCCGGCAGACGCGAGCTACACGTTGACGCTCCCCCCATCCAATATCGATGGCGAAGAAGAGTCCGGGGGATGGTACGTCGCCCGCGGTCCCCGTCTCCGGAGGAGGAGTGAACCGTCCGGGACGTCTCCGGACTCAGCGCTGACGCACGCGGAGGTTCGACTCGCGGCTCGTATCGGGTTCGACGACGATCTGGTGGTCGATGCGTTCCTTGAGCGCTTCGACGTGACTGATGACGCCGATCATGCGGTTCGACTCCAGTTGAAGCGTATTCAGCGTCGAGAGGGCGGTATCGAGTGCCTCTCGATCGAGCGTCCCAAAGCCCTCGTCGAGCAGTAGCGTCTCGATGGGCATCTCCACCTGGCGATAGTCGGCCAGGGCCAGAGCCAGCGCCAACGAGACCAGAAAGGTTTCGCCCCCCGAGAGCGTGGCGGTATCGCGACGAATGCTCCCGTAGCCGCGGTCGATAACGTCGAAATCCAGCTCGGGAAATCCGTGTTCGTCCCGGGCGACGGCGAGTTTGTAGCGATCGCGCAGATCGGCCAGATGGGTATTGGCACACTGAACGATGTCGCGGAGATTCATCGCCTGTGCGAACTTCTTGAATTCGTCGCCCTCGTTGGTGCCGATCAGGTCGGCCATCTCCTTCCAGAGCTCGAGTTCGTCGCGAACGTCTTCGAGTTCGTCCTGAAGCTCACGTTTCTCGTCGAGCCGGGATTCGGCTCGCTCGAGTTGCTCCCGGAGGCTCCCGAGTTTCTCACGCACCTCACTCTGTTCCTCTCGGTACGTATCCAGGGAGGCGTTCAGCGACTCGAGCTCCGCCTCGTCGGGGTCGAGTCCGTCGGGCACTTCGTCGCGGTGCTCGCGCAGGGCCTCTCGAGACTCGTTCCGAGCACTCTCGGCGTTGGCACGTTCGGTTCTGAGCTCGTCGAGCTCCTCTCGAAGTGATTGCTGGGCCTCGGGAGCCATCAGTCCCTCGCGCAGTTGTTCGACCCCATCGACGGGGAGCGCCTCCAGCCCCCCGTCGAGTTCGTCGCGGGCCGCTTCGAGGTCATCTCGGGTGGAATCGAGCGTCTGTTGTTTGTCCTCGAGGAGGCTAGTCTTGCGGTTGAAGGCGTCTCGCGCCTCTCGACAGGTTTCGCCCGCCTCCTCGTATGCCTCTCGGGTGACATCGATGCGCGTCTGTAGTGCGTCTTCGACCACTTCGACGTCTCGTCCCCCGAGGAGCGAAGCTCGCGTCGCCTCGAGCTCGTCGACCTTGTCGCGCTGGGCCTCTCGTGTCGCCTCGAGTTCGCCGAGATGCTCCTCGAGGCGTTCGAGCTCGTCGGTGGCGTCGTCGAGTTGACGGTCGCGTTTGTCGACCGTCTCTCGAATCGCTTCGAGCTGTTCGTCGACCGATTCGACCTCGTCTCGAAGGTCCTCGGCGCGGTCGAGATAGGTATCGAGGGCGAGAGGCTCTCCATCTCGTCCCTCCCAGTCGGGCCGTTCGGGGGGCTCGAGACCGCACGATTCGATCATCTCGAGCCAGTGCTCTCCCTTCTGCTGGAGCGTCTCGCGCGCCTCGACGAGCTGGTTGCGTTCGCGCTCCAGCTTGGTCTCGAGTTGGTCTCGTCTGTCGAACTGCTCGCCGACCTCCGATTCCAGTGATTCGAGCTCGGACTCGGCCTCGTCGAGTGCCTTTCGACGGGTCTCGTGGCGCTCGATGGCCTCGTCGAGATCGTTTCGGGAGGCTTCGACTCGCTCGATCTGACCGGACTTCAACTCTCGAAGTGTCTCGAGCTCCCCTCGCGACACCGCGTCCGGGTCGGTGGCCAAACGCTCCGAGAACGCATCCTGTAGCTCGGCCAGATGTGTCTCGATCGCCGATCGTTGCTCCTCGCGGCGCGATTCGATGCGTTCGATCCGTTCGGCCGTATTCTTGCGGTCGCTCTCGTGTTCGGCGAGGGTGGCACGACGCGACTGTTCGCGATCGTCGAGTGTCTCGAGCGTTTCGTCGATCGCATCGCGTTCGTCCCGCAGAGTCCGGCGCTCGTCACGGAGAGATTCGATCGTCTCACCGGGGTTGGACTCGGACTGTTCGAGCTTCGGATGTTCGCGGCTGCCACAGATCGGACAGGGCTCTCCCTCGCTCAGCTCCCGACGGAGATCGTCTCGGCGAAGTTGCTCGTCGATCTGGTCGAGCCGAGCGTCGAGTTCGTGGCACTCCTCTCGGAGGGGCTCGCGGCGCTCGTTGAGGTCATCGAGTTCGTCGTCGAGATCATCGATCGCCTCTCGATGCATGCGACGAGTCTCTCGGGCCTCGTCGAGATTCGCCTCCAGGTCGTGGAATCTCTCCAGATCTTCGTCGAGCGCCTCCAATCGATCGCGATGGGCCTCGTGCCTGTCGAGGCGTTCGTCCAGCTCCCGGCGGTGTTCCGAAGGCGAATCCGCCTGGGCGATCTGGCCCTCGAGCGACGAGCGCGCATCTTCGAGCGCCTCCCGACGAGTCTCGACGGTCTCTCGAAGTTGTTCGAGCTCCTCTTCGATGTCTGCCAGCTCGTCGGCGAGTGTGTCGCGCTCCGATTCGAGCGTCTCGATCGTCTCGAGTCGATCTCGCACCGTCTGACGATGCTCGCGCACCGCATCGGTCTGAAGCTGGAGCCCGCTCCACGTCTCCAGGAGTGGACGGTACGCATCCAGCTCGTCGCGGCGCGCCTCGAGAGTCTCGAGTTTGGTGTGTGCCTCCTCGAGAGCCTCGCGCCTGTCGTCGACAAGTGTCTGCTGCTCGTCGATCGTCTCTCGTAGCTCGTCGATCTCGTCGTCGTCTTCCGACAGGGTCTCGCGTTCGGCCTCGAGTCGGTTGTCGAGACCGCGAGCCTCGTTGAGTGCATCTTGAGCGTCTTGCTTCCGCTGACGCGCTCGTTCGAGCATCTGTTGTCGAGCTTCCTCGACCGTCTCGGCGACATCGAGCTCCCTCTGGAGCGTCTCGATCACGTCCTCAAGTTCGTCGCGCTCGTCACGCAACGTCTCGACTTTCTTCTCGAGATTGTCTACTCGCCGAAGGACGCTTCGTCCCGGTTCCAGTTGCCGAGCTCGCTCGAGCCGTTCGACGTCGTCGCTTCGAGCTTCGTAGGCCTCTCGAGCCTCGTCGAACGCCTCTTGTTTGGCTTCGACTCTCGACTGGCGTGTCTCGAGGGTCTCGAGCCAGTCGTGGTGGCAGCGCAACGTCTCGATACGGTCGTCGAGATGATCGTCCTCCTCGCGCAGGGAGTCGAGTTCCTCGCGGAGCTGGTCGGGCCGGTCCTCGAGCGCGTCGTCGAAAGTCTTCATGTTCTCTTCGAGTTCAGCGCGCTTTTCCTTGACCTCCCGTCGTCTGTAAAAGGCCCGCTGACCGATGATTTTGTACCGCTCGGTGCTCGTCAGACGCTCCAGAATCGAGGCTTTCTGACCCTCGTCGGCCTCCAGAAACGCCGTGAACTCTCCCTGAGCGAGGAGGACGCTGCGCCAGAAATCGTCGGCTCCCATGCCCTGGAGGGCTTCATCGATAGCCGCGTGGTACTCCCGTTTTCGGTCGGTACTCGTCTTGGTAGTCCACTCGTCGCATCCCGGATCCTTGACGGCGAGTTCGCGCCGGGGGGACTGGATGTTGCCGTCGGAGGTTCTGTTCGCTCGCCACACCCTCCAGGTGGCCCGATAGCGCTTGCGCCTCCCCTCCGACGTCCGGCGGCTGAATTCGACTTCGGCTCCGCCCTCCCCCGTCTCGTGCGACAGAATGGCGGCCGCGCGATCTCTGATACTGCCGATGTGGTCGAGGCGCGGCGTCGTCTCGAAGAGCGCCAGACAGATAGCGTCCAGGATGGTCGTCTTGCCGGAACCAGTCGGGCCGACGATTAGAAAAAGAGCGGCCTCTTCGAGATCGTCGTCGAAGTCGATCTCGTGTTCGCCGTACAGAGAATTGAGGTTTTTGATGGCAATGCGATGGAGTCTCACGTCTTCTCCCGTTGATTGTCCTGAACCTCGTTGACCAGCTGGCGAAAAGCGTTGCGGAGGCGCTCCCCCGGTTCGGCGTCGGAGCCGTTGGCCTGAGTGTATTTGCGCTCGAAGACGTCCATCGGGTCGAGCTCCTGAAGATCGGGGCCCTCGTCGTCTCGCCAGGCATCGTCGGGCATCGACGGATCGGAGAACGAATAATGGACGATGCGGGGCGGAATCGTCTCGCCGTCGAATTGCTCGTCGAGCAGGTCGCGAGCTCGTTCGATCGGCTCCTGAGGCGTCTCGTCGTTGCCGAGTTCGACCTCCAGATAGAGATAGGGTGGAAGCGTCTCCTTGTAGTCGTCCATCGCCTCGATCTGTTTAATCACCTCGTCGGAGGGGCCCGTCAGTTTTCGAATATCTCGCCACGTGGGGACCTTCAGAGACTCGACCGACACCGACGTGTCCTCCTGTTCATGCCAGCACACATCCAGCACGTGACGAGCCACGTTCGCTTCGCCGACTCGAGTGGGTACGGGTGAACCGCTGTAATGGACCGGGGACGAGCCGACCTGCATACGGCGATGGATGTGGCCGAGCGCCGCGTAGTCGTAATCCTCGAAGACATCGGGTGGAAGCGCGTCGACCTGTCCGATACTCTCGATGGTCGGGCCCGAACTGCAGGCATGGATGTCGGTCTCGAAGTCCTCCTCATTCCATTCGTCCGGCGACGCGTAGGCCGTCAGATGGCCCGTGGCGATCAGCGGGACGTCCTTCCATTGCTTGCGCGCCGTCGCGGCCAAATCGGCGTAGAGCTGTCGGAAGGATTCGACGTAGCGTTCGTAGATCTCTTCCGGCGGGAGTCCTCGAACGCTCAACCCCAGTCGCGAGTTGCGAACGTAGGGGATGGCGGCGACGACGGCATCGGGGTCGTCTCCATCGGGAACCGGGCAGAGACAGCGTTCGCGCCGGAGTTGCTCGTCGCGGGGAATATCGCCGACGACCGTCACGTCGAGGGCCTTCAAAACGTTGCGCGGCGCCTCGAGCCCACTCGGCGAATCGTGGTTCCCCCCGACGATGACGACCTGTTGCAGGGCCTCGAGCTCCGTACAGTCGACCAGAAAATCGTAGTACATCCGCTCGGCCGTATTCGAAGGCGACGCGTAGTGGAAGATGTCGCCCGCGACGACGAGGACGTTCGTCTCTCGTGTCGCCATCGTGTCGGTGAGCCACGTCAGAAAATATTGTTGTTCCTCCTTGCAGGAGGCCTTTTCGATTTGCGTGCCGAGATGCCAGTCCGACGTGTGCAGCAGTCGCACGATCGCTCCCGTTCGAAGATTTGGATGAATCGTGGAGACGCCGTTATTGTGAGTTGTCCCCCGGATGTATTGCAACCGACACTCCGATTGGAAGGACAATCGCACAAGGATGGAACTGTCGCGGATGTGAGCCGGCGAGCCGCCCACGTCCCCCGAGCGTGAGCCGCTTGCTGGCACGTCGCCGATTGATTCCCTTTAAAAAGGCACGAGGCGACGACGAGGGAGGACATGTTCACATGCGATCGCCCTGCCAATTGGGCGGTCGAGGGGCTCGATGAACACTGAACGCATCGCGATGACTTGGATTCCCGCTCGAGGAACTCCTCCCAAAGGTGCGCACACTCGGCGTCGATCCACAGGGGAGCTCGTTTTGAAAAGCACCCGGGTGTTACTCTTGGGGTTCGCCACTTTGAACGGGCCACTCCCATAAGGAAATGAGGAAGAGGGGACGGGCTTTGGGCCAACCCCTGTTTCGGAGGGTCTACCGACAAGAATCGAGTGTCTGCCTCCTCCCTCCAGTCGAGGCATCGGAGAATGGCGAAAATCCAGCTTAGACGACAGTCCGAAGTCAGGAGGGTAGAACCTGCTGCATTCGAGCCCCGAACGAGGTGGGGAACACGTCCGAACAAACACGAGTGGCATGCGATG
>JAQCND010000197.1 GCA_028274765.1 Bradymonadaceae bacterium | reverse complement strand
TTAGTTTCGGCGACGGGTTCACATGGATACCATCCCATCAGCCGAGGACGCCCATCATGGAAGCGATCAACCCCAAGAATGGAGAGACGATCGCCCATTACCCGGAGGATGACGCGAGTGCCGTCGACGCCAAGCTCGCCAGCGCCGATGAGGCTTTCGAAGCGTGGCGCGAGACCCCGATCGACGAGCGAGCCACGTACCTGAAACGGGCCTCGGAGGTGCTGCGCGAGAATATCGGGGCTTACGCCGGTCGCATGACCGACGAGATGGGGAAACCCATCGAGGAGGCTCGCGCCGAGGTCGAAAAGTGTGCCTGGGTCTGCGAATACTACGTCGAACACGCCGACGAGCATCTAGAGCCTCGCTCGATCGAGACCGACGCCTCGACCAGCGGCGTGCGATACGATCCGCTCGGACCCATTCTGGCGATCATGCCGTGGAACTTCCCGTTCTGGCAGGCGTTTCGATTCGCCGCTCCCAATCTGATGGCGGGGAATGTCGGCCTGCTCAAACACGCCCCGAACGTGCCGGGGTGTGCCCGGTCGATCGAGGAAGTGTTCGACCGAGCGGGGTGTCCCGAGGGCGTCTTCCAGAATCTGGCCGTCGACGAGGCCCAGGTCGAGTCGATCATCGAGGACGAACGCGTCCGCGGCGTCACCCTGACGGGGTCGGTCGGCGCGGGACGCGAGGTGGCAGCCATGGCCGGTCGAGCCCTCAAACCGACGGTCCTCGAACTCGGCGGATCCGATCCGTTCATCGTGCTCGAGGATGCCCCTCTCGAATACACGCTCGAGGAAGCCGTCCGCGCTCGCACCCTCAACAGCGGACAGAGCTGTATCGCCGCCAAGCGCTTCCTGGTCGACGAGTCGATCTACGACGAGTTTGCCGAAGGGCTGCGCGAACGATTCGAGGCGCTCGAGATGGGCGACCCGACCCAGCGCGCCCACGATCTGGGACCGATGGCCCGCGAAGACCTCCGGGAGCACTTGCACAACCAGGTCGTGAGGAGTGTCGACGAGGGGGGCGCCACGTGCACGCTCGGCGGCGAAGTTCCCGAAGGACCGGGATATTTCTATCCGCCGACCGTCCTCGAGGACGTCGAACCGGGCACGGCTGCCTTCGAGGAGGAGACCTTCGGCCCGGTGGCGGCGCTGACGAAAGTGCAGGGCGCCGAACACGCCGTCGGATGGGCGAACGACTCGTCGTACGGACTCGGCGCCAGCGTCTGGACCGAACGAGACGACTGGGCTCACGAGACGCTCGTCCCGCGCATCGAGGCCGGCCACGTCGCCGTCAACGGCATCGTCAAAAGCGACCCTCGGCTGCCCTTCGGCGGCATCAAGGATTCGGGTTACGGGCGCGAACTCTCCGAAGAGGGCATGCAGGCCTTCGTCAACCGCAAGACCGTCTGGGTGACATAACGGATCGTGCGACGCCGGGATGGAAACCGACCGGCGGAGCCGCGAGGTGACACCGGTGGCGTCCAGCCTCGCTCTTCGGGTTGAACGGTTCGGCTTCTCGTGTACGTCCCCACATGTCCCTCCGTGGGAGCCTCCATGCTCCGCCGCCGGCTCGGTGCCTTCCGGGAGGGGGCCTCGCCGATGGAGATGCACCGATCCGAGCGAGTGCGGAGTGCCCACCACATCCACGGTCGCACCCCGCGTCGCCCCCTCCATTGATGATCTTCGAGCGATCACTGGAATGTGTTGTGTCACCAGGGCAGTCTCCGCTCCTGAGATCGGCCGCTTGGAGCGAGACGCGACGAGGATGTTTATGGTTAAACTACGTGAGGAGAGACCAAACCTTGTCGGGGGACGATCGGCGCATATTGTTGGCACTTGAAGGGAATTACTGGGTGTTCGATACTCGTCCCAATAGTGAGGACCACCATGACGATATCAGTCAACGACCAGCGGCTCTTAGAGGGCAAACAACAGTCACTCGAGAAGCTCAACGACCTCGAATTCGAGGAGCGCGACCCCAACCGACTCGTCGAGACCGCTCGGGCCGTGCTCGACGAGTCCATCGACGACTACAAAAAGGCCATTCGGCGCGAGGATCTCACCGACGAGGTCCGCGAGATCATGCAGGAACCGAGGCGCAAGGCCGGTGATGCGCTGGTGCGGATCTACTATGCGCTCCGCCGCCAGTACGCCGAGCGACGCGCCAAGGGCGAGCCCCTCACGGAGCGCGACCAGAAGGTCGAGGAGTTTCTTCGCGACGTGAATCCGGGCGAATACATCACCTCCTCGTTTCCCGGGGCGCTGAAGGCTCTCGAACAGGCCCTCGATTTTGCCAACCAGCATCTCTCCGAGGACATCGTCGACGTCTCCAACCAGGCGATCGAGCGTGCCCGGGAGACGCGCAAACAACTCGAGGGCCTCGGCGATCGAGCGCTCAAGGTGTACTCCGACGTCGAGGAGGCCCGCGAGACGGCCAAATCCAACTATCTGGCGGTCCGCGAGATGGTCAGCGCCGCGCTGCGGCTGACCGACCGCTACGACGAGCTCAACGACATCACGCCGCCGGTCGGCGAGATCATGAGCCCCAAGGAATGACGCCCTCATGTGCGGACGCTACACGCTCGACATCTCGGGAGACGAGCTGGCTCGCCATTTCGGGCTCGACGGTGCCCCCGACGTCTCTCGCTTCAACATCGCGCCCTCTCAGGACGTTCCCGTCGTTCGGGTGCCGAGCCTGAACGCCTCGAAGACCGTCTCCCATCTCCAGTGGGGGCTCGTGCCCTTCTGGGCCGACGACACCTCGATCGGGAACAACCTCATCAACGCTCGCTCGGAGACGGCCTCCGAGAAACCCTCGTTTCGCGAGGCCTTTAGCCGCCGTCGCTGTGTCGTCCCGGCCAGCGGATTCTACGAATGGAAGGCATCCAGCGGGGGCGGCGGCAAGCAGCCCTACTACATCCATCCCGACGACAGTCCGCTATTCGGTTTCGCCGGACTCTGGGAGCGATGGGAGGACGATCAGACCGGCGAGCGACTCGATTCGTTCACCATCCTCACCGGCGAGCCCAACGACCGCGTCGCCGACATCCACGACCGCATGCCGGTCATCCTGAGCCCGGACGACTACGACTTCTGGATGGATCCCGCCATCAAGGACGAATCGGCCCTCCAGGCCCTCGTCGAGCGGGTCTACCCCGACGACCACCTCGACGCCCACCCGGTCGACACCCGCGTCAACAATCCCAGCTACGACGAGCCCGACTGCATCGAGCCGGTCGAGGCGTGATGAATCCTGAAACACTCGACCGATATGATTGAAGCACTCCCGGCGAGCCACTTGGTTGAAACGGAGGGGGCATTGTATGTTTCATAAAACACGCCCACCCGGCCCCGGCTCATCTCCACGTGATGGCTCGCCATGCAACACGTTTCACCGACTCTCGCAGGGCGATCGCATAAGGAATGCCCCACTGCGAGCGTGAGCCGGCTGGAAGCCGGCGCTCCGAAAGCTGGACCTTCCGGATCGACTCGATATCGGTTCGGAGCGCCAGCATCCCTGCTGGCACGTGGCTTCAGCGACTCCCTGGCGGGAGGATGGAGGTGGCATAACAAGGAATGAACCGTGAATGTGTGGCTTATTACCTCTAATGCGATCGCCCTGCCGACTCTCGTCCTCCTCGCGACCCTTTCGACGGGGCTGAGCGCCTGCTCCGACGGCGGCGCCTCGCGGATGCTCGGGAGTATCGACACCGCCGACAAGGGCTCCGATGCGTCTCGGGACACCCCCGAATCTGTCGACGAGCGGGACGTGTCGTCTCGTAATACCAGCTCCCCTCCGATGGCGGATGTCGTCCGAGAGACGGGCCCGCCCTCCTCGGACGCATCCGCGTGCCCTTTTCCCCACGAGCCCTCTACGAAGCGTGCTCCATGGTCGAATATGAGCGAATCGACGGAGGAGGCGCTGGTCAACTGCGGTACCACCGGCTCAGACCCCGATGACGATCGGCTGAGCACGTGTGAGGAGGAAGTGATCGGCACCGACCCTCGCGAGGCCGATACGGATGGCGATGGTCTCAGCGACTTTGAAGAGCTCCAAAAACAGATAAATCCTCTCGATGCCGATACCGACGACGATGGCGCGACCGACCAGACGGAGCTCAACCACGGCCTCCACCCTCTCGATCCCGTCACGTACGATCACGACTGTACGCGAGACGGCGAGCGATGGGTGCTGAACGCCTGTGACTCTGACCGGAGCGCGTCCATCCAGACGTACGAGAGTTCGACGGGCGATTGGACACTCGCTCTTCCCTCGAGCGTCGAGACCTATCGCGACAGCGATGCCTCGTCCGACGTGCGTGGCAACGAACTGACGATCATCGACAAGCCCGACTCGCTGGCGGCCGCCGTGTACGGAGAGGCCGACGCTCGTGTCGCGGGCGCCCTGCTATCCGACTCGCTCGCCTCCGATTCGCCTGCGCCCAACCAGACGCTCCGAGAGCGCATCTCCTCACGCCTCGCCGCCGATCGCAGGACCGTCGAGCAACAGCAAATCGGAGGCCATTTCGACACACACGACGGACACCGCGCGGCAAGGGCCGAGTATCGACTGACGCTGGAGGAGCCTCGCTCGCCTCGCGAACTGCGAAATCGGCTCCTCGTCGAACTGGCCGACGGCGCCTTCGAACGCCGAGACGTTCAGGGGCTCCCCGAGCCCATCAACAGCCGCGCTCGTACGTTTGAGCTCTCGGTCCTCGTCATCGACCGGCCTTCGAACTCCGACGGCACTGGTCGGCGTCTCCTGGCCATTGGAGTTGCGCCGACATCCGCTCATCGCAACCGGCAGGAGACTCGAGTGCGTCTCGACGAGTTCGTCGGGGCGAACCACATCGCCGCGGCCGATGCCTCGACGAGTTCGGCCTGTCGAGCCCGTTATCGATGGCAATCCACGACCCCACCTTATATCGGTTCGAACAAGGTGGACGTCTACTGGGTACTCGATGTGTCGAACGCCATGCGCCCCCATCGTCAGAGGCTCGAGCAGTGGGTCTCCGGGGTCCACAACCGCCTGAAGCAGTCGGGCCTCGACGTACGAACCGGGCTCACCAACATGACCGAGTCGAATCAGGGGCGTTTGCCCGCCTCGTCACACTGGCATCGCGACGGAGACACGCTGTCACGGGCCCTCCAGCGCCGGATCATCGACTGCGAGAGCACGTCGGACTGGGCATGTTCGACGGATGAGACGTACGGGATATCCGTGGCCCGACAGGGGCTCGAGCACATGCTGGGCCGCGGCGAGCAAGCCCCCTCCGATGGAGCGGCCTTCCGACCGAACGCCCACATCGTCACCATCTTCGCCACCGGTGGGACCGCCCGGGGAGCGGCTGAGGCGACTCCTCCCCAAGACACGTCGGTCGATACCGAGCATCCGGCGTACGAACGCTTTCTCGATCGACATCGCCCGTTTTTCCAGCGCCATACGACTGTCCAGGCAATCGTCGGAGATGGCGAGGATTGTGGACGTGCCAGAGGCCAGACGTATCGAGAGCTGGCCCGAGCGACGGGCGGACGAGTCACTTCGCTCTGCGACGGCGAGCCGGCGGCGTTGGGGCGACAGCTCGCCTTTTGGGCGTCTGGAGGGAGTGAAGCCTTGGAGTATACTCTATCCGAGCCCGCCATCTCGAGTTCCATTCGCGTCGAGGTCGACGGCCAACAGGTGCCGAGGAGCCGCGAGCAGGGATTCACGTATCGGCCCAGCCGCAATGTGGTTGACATCGTCGGAGACCGATACCGTCCGGAGACCAGCCACGAGACGTGCATGGAGGTCTACGGCATCCGGAAGTGTCGATGTGCTCCCCGCTCCGACGAGGTATGCAAACTCGGCGAGTTTGCGACCGACGCCGTCGCCATCCACTACGAGACCTATGCCTCGACCGACTCGGAATAGAGGGTAGCGACCTCGATCTGGGAGCATCCCGCGTCGTCACGCCACGTTCCCCGACTTCCCCGAGACTGCCCGGTCACCAGCAACGTCACGAGCCGTCGTTCGAGCCGAACCGGCTGGCAAACCGCCCGTAACCTCGATCCTTCAGCTCGTCGGCGGGGATGAACTCGAGCGCCGCGGAGTTGATGCAGTACCGTTGGCCGGTCGGGGCGGGGCCATCCTCGAAGACGTGCCCCAGATGGGAGTCGGCGAATCGCGACCGCACTTCGGTGCGCGTGCTCACCCAGCCGACGTCGGGTCGGGTCTGAACGTTTTCGGGCACGAGGGGACGCGTAAACGACGGCCAGCCCGTCCCGGATTTGAACTTGTGCTCCGAGCTAAAGAGCGGCTCGCCGCTGACGATGTCGACGTAGATGCCGGGCTCGTCGTGGTCCCAGTAGCGGTTGTCGAAGGCCGGCTCGGTTGCATCCCGCTGGGTCATGTCGAACTGGCGCTCGGTGAGCCTCTCGCGGAGCTCTTCTTTGGAGGGACGCTCGAAGCTCCCGCGATTCCACCCTCCATCGGCCTCGTCGGCCTGTTTGCCCTTCGAGTCGTCCGCGAAGAGCTCGAACCCTTCGTGCCCCGACCATGTTCGCTCCAGGAAAGTGTCGCGTCCGGACTGGTAGCGATAGAGTGCGTACCGGATGGGATTCTTCTTGTAGTAGTTTTGGTGGTAGCGGTCGGCGGTGTAGAAGTTTTCGGATGGCTCGAGGTCGGTCACGATGGGCTCGTCGAAGATATCGGACGCCTCCAGTCGCGAGCGCGACTCCTCGGCCAGACGCTTCTGCCGATCGTCGTGATAGAAGATGACCGTCGTGTACTGCTGGCCGCGGTCGACGAACTGCCCGTCCCCGTCGGTTGGATCGATCTGACGCCAGTAGACCTCGAGCAGTTCGCGGTACGAGACGACTTTCGGGTCGTAGTAGACGCGAACAGCCTCGAGGTGGCCGGTCTGCCCCGAAGCGACGCGTTTGTACGAGGGATCGGCCTCCTCGCCGCCCGCGAAGCCGGACATCACCTCTCGGACGCCGTGGGTTTTCTCGAAGGGCGGCTCCATGCACCAGAAGCACCCGCCCGCGAAGGTCGCCTCGGCGAGTCGTTGCTTCTCGGCCGCCGGGATGGTGTCGTCCCAGGCGTCCAGCGTGTAGGCACGCCACGTCGAATACGCCCAGAGCGTGCCCAGCACGACGCCGAGGAGCAACAACACGCGAACGGGGGAGACGTCGAAACTCAAGAAGGAGGGACGGTTGGGCATGGGCGTACTCCCGAGTGGAGAGGGCCGGTCTCGATCGTACCCGAGACTCGTGGGCTCATGGAGCAGGGGGTCGTCCCGATCGTAGGGATGGCTCGACCATTCTCAACGATGCCAACGCCTCCCGGCCATATCCAGGGGGAACGCGGCCGGTCGACGACACGATGTCGAGACGTCACGAAGCCACGCGCACGATGCGGAGCCGCCATGATCTACGCCCTGCTGTCCGACCTCGTCGTCCTGATGCACTTCACGTTCATCGTCTACGTGATCTTCGGCGGTATACTGGTGGGGTGGTGGCCCCGGTCGGCCTGGCTGCACGTCCCCGTGGCTCTGTACGGCGTGGCGATCGAGTGGATCGGCTGGATCTGTCCGTTGACCCCCCTGGAGAAGAGGTTTCGGCGACTCGCCGGACAAGCGGGCTACGAGGGCGGATTCATCGATCACTACCTGCTTCCCATCATCTATCCCGAGGGGCTGACCGACCGCGTGCAACTCGTTCTCGGGGGGCTGGTCGTCGCCGTCAACCTCGTGGTCTACGCCACCGTCTTCACCCTCGGGCGAGAAGGACAATCCTGAAGAGTCGAGAGGCGGAGACGTCGGCGGAGAGGTGAATATTTCAATGAGTTTCACGTCCCCCACAATGCTACCTTCCCCCAATCCACGATGCGGGGCTCGTCCCGCATCTTGTCGATATCCGTCTCCAGCCCCGGACCTATGGTAGTTAAACAAACAATCGAGTGACGTCAGTTGTCGCCTCGTTCCTCCCCAAAAGGAGTCGCTCGGCGACTTGCCAGCAGGGATGCTGACGCTCCAAAGGAGAGCTCGAGGTCGTCTATGGTCCGGCGCCTTTTGGGAGCGCCGGCTCCCAGCCGGCATATGGAACGGTTCACTCTATCCCTCGAATCAAAATTTAATCTCCA